>NZ_JAGHWR010000033.1:0-16991 GCF_017746155.1 Xanthomonas sp. D-36-1 | reverse complement strand
TGCCGGCGATGGGGAGCGTGCGTCTGTGAACCGGGAAATTCCCGCGGAAAGCGCCAGAAATGGCGAAATTCCGAAGTTCCAAAAGCCACTCTTCGGAACGACGCCACCTTCCGCCCTGTCAGGTCTCGTTGTTCAGACCTTCCCTAGGCGGCTCCGGGAGGTCGGTCAGGCCCACTGCGGCTGGGCAACGGGCGACATGCCCAGTGGCCTGGCAGGCGCCTTGGGTGCGTGGACGGCATCCTGTGCGCTGCGGCAGGTACGCGCCATGCGGGCGGTGCGTTCGCGAATCAACGCGTGTTCGCTGACCGGCGCGCTGCCCAACAGACTGGCGACGTGGAAGCCAAGGATTTCCTCCGCGCGGTCGCCCTGGTCGCTGACGATGTGCGGCACCAACCGCTCCAGTCGTTCCAGCTCCTGCTGCACTTGATACGGGGTTTTCATGACGATCTCCAATGAAAAACAGGTCTTGCTGGGTACTGCGGACTCAACTATTGCGTGCGCCCAAGCGCTGCCAGCAATCGGTTGCCAACTGTTCGTAGTTGGACTGCGTGCTGGATGAAATGAAGTGGTGCTCCAGGCGGTCACGGAACAGGCGCAGACGTTCCTGGTCGCTCGAACGCGGGGCTTGCAGATAGATATCGCAGGCCATTTTCACCACCGGGGACAACTCGCTGAACTTGCCTGCGCCGAGGTTGCCCTGGGCATGCCGCGCCTGCCAATGCGCGATTTCGGCCTGTACATCGATGACGGATGGATCTCTGCTCATGACTTGGGGTGTTCCGGTATAAACAAACTTGACCTGCAGGGTAACTGCGGGTATGTCAACGATTGATCATCGAACCCGACCATTGCAGCACTTCGGCGGCTTGCACGCTTAATTGGTCAGATTGTTTGAGTGCATTTACACGCGACGCATGCAGGCGCGCGCATGTGGTCAACGCGCATCACGCGACGCGTCTGTAATCGCGTTGTCGAAGCAACGCGCTGGTCTCGTACGCGTTCCGATGTCACGACAGCAAGGCACCCGACCACCTTCGACCCCGCACGTGATCGCCGATCAGGCGAAAATCGCCTTTGCAGCGCCGCATTTCACGGAAGATTCTGAACCGCTCCACACTTATGTAACGTCTGATCATTAAGGTAAGCGGCGACGTAATGGAGCGAGAGTACCCAGGATGCAGGACAGCGAGACCAGTAGCCGTAAGCCGCATCATGCAAGCGGCACACCTGAAGCCCGCGTGTGGTGGCACGCTTTGTTGGAGCTGCGCGGCGGGCGTATCGCCATCAGTTTGATCGTGGTGTTCGTGATTGTGCTTGGCTTGTATCTGGCACTGAAGTAAGGCTCCGGCACGCCCGCTCCACGACACGTCCCTCAGCTGCGACCGAGGCCAGCAACGAAGCGCGATCAAGCCGCAGGGAGAGGTCATGTCACAGATGCACTACCGGCAGGTGCTTGGGCATGCCACGCGCCGGGTGCCCGAGCATGGCCATGAGCGGGCGACACATGCCTGGGTGTGTCGCGAAATTGCGCGTTTGCTGGGCGTGCGCGATGCCGGCGTCGCCGGCCATGGCGTCGTCGAAGCTGGAACGTTCCATGTTCCCGATGACACGCTCACCACCGCACAAGCACGCGAACTTGGTATCCACGGCGCCGGCGACCTGCTCGGCGGTATCGTGCCGCATGCGTTTTTGGCGACCAAGGTCATCGGTCACCCACTGATTTGCGCCGATGCGGCACGCACGGCGGGCTGGGATCAGGCGCTAGCCATATCACTGATTCCCGCCACGCTGCCGGGCTACACCGCGTTTTCTCGCCCCGATGCGTTGTATGCGTTCGAGGCGCTGTCTGGCGGCGGAGACGTGCGCCTGAAGCTACCCACCGGCGTGGGTGGCAACGACCAGTGGCGCATTGCCGATGCATGGCAGCTGACGCAGGTGCTGGACAGCCTGCCCGACACCTATCTAGGCACGCATGGCGGCGTGCTTGAGCGCAATATCTTGCAGCCAATGACGCACAGCGTGGGCGAGTTGTGTCTTGCTGGCGTCCAGATTGCGTACTACGGCACGCAATGCAGCGTGTCCAATGCGGACGGCAGCGATGTCTACGGCGGCTCGTCGTTGCGCGTCTACCGCGGGTCGTTAGAGGCATTGATGGCGACCGCCTTGCCATCGCTCGAGCGGCGGGTGGTCGAACAGGCGTGCAGCTACGATCGAGGCATCACCGCGGCTTATCCTGAGCTGCAGATTTCCCGCCGCAACTACGATGTGGTCAGCGGTCAGGATGCGGGCGACGTCCCGGTCTGCGGCGTACTGGAACAATCCTGGCGAATCGGGGGCGCAACCCCGGCCGAACTCGCTGCGATTGCCGCCTTTCAGCAAGATCCCGCATTGCAGTGGGTCAGTGCGTCCACTCACGAGATCTATGCGGGCGAGCCGCCGACCGATGCGCAGGTCTACTACCGCGCAACCCAACCCGGCCCTGGGCCGCGTTACAAATACAGGAGGATCTCTGCGACGTAATGGAAGCCAAACTTTCCAGTATCGACATTCCGGTCGGCAAGGACGCACTCAGTGGCACCTTGCTCACGCCCTCAGGCATGCCTGCAGTGTTGTTCGTGCACGGCTGGGGCGGCAGCCAACACCACAGCCTGGTACGTGCGCGCGAGGCAGCAGGCCTGGGCTGCATCTGCATGACCTTCGATCTGCGTGGGCATGAGGGTTATGCATCGATGCGCCAGACCGTGACACGTGCGCAGAACCTGGACGACATCAAGGCCGCGTACGATCAATTGGCGAGCCTGCCGCACGTGGATGCGCAGTCGATCGCAGTGGTCGGCCTGAGTTACGGGGGCTATTTGTCGGCATTGCTGACGCGCGAGCGCCCGGTGGAATGGCTGGCGTTGCGATCGCCTGCGCTCTACAAGGACGCCCACTGGGACCAACCCAAGGTCAGCCTGAACGCCGACCCGGACCTGATGGCGTACCGCCAGCAGCGCCTGCATCCAGCCGATAACATCGCCCTGGCCGCCTGCGCCGAATACAAGGGCGATGTGCTGTTGGTCGAAGCCGAACACGATGTGATCGTGCCGCAGCCGGTGCTGCACAACTATGCGCAAGCGTTCGTGCAGGCGCGTTCGCTCACATCGCGCGTCATCGCGGGCGCGGACCATGCGCTCAGCATCAAGGAACACCAGCAGCAATACACGCGTGCACTGATCGACTGGCTGACCGAAATGGTCGTGGGCCGCCGGATCGCATTGGCCAAGGAAGTGGTGGCCACGCGCAAGCAGCTGCTCAAGGATCAGCAAGGCACTGCTGCGACCTCATTGGAACAGGCCACTCCGGTATTTCGTGGCGACATCCGTGCGGTGGAGAAGACCGCAGGTTAGCTGTCCGGGACGAGGTGGCGCGTGCAAGGTCGATGGGGTCGTGCATGCGTCGCCTCATCGGCTTGTTGATGCCGAGCGCGCGTGGACTGTCGTGTGGGTTGCTCAACCTGGAATGCACGTCGCACCGATGCGCCTTGAGTGCCGCCGAGCGAGCAATGGAACTTGCATCGCTCCACCACGAAAAACGGGCCCCAACGGGCCCGCCCTGGTTCAACGCGTTGCGCTCGCCGCGGCGTTTATTACAGCGCCGCGGCGGTCACGCTTTAAACGCGCGGGTCGGTTGGGTGACGCGCGGCGGCATCGTGATGCTCCGAATCGAACGCTTCGCGCACCGCGTGCTTGGCCTTTTCCCAGCTCAGGCGTGAATTTGCCTTGAAGCGATCCCAGCCATCGCCTAGATCGCGTTCCAGGTGGTCGTCCCACTGGCGGCCGGCGTGCTGCTGGCGCGCCTGCATGCCATAGCGGTAAGCCGGGCGATAGTCGTCATAGGAATAGTCGGCATCGCGGTAGCTGGCGCTGTCGAAGCGGCCTGCGTAGTGCGTATCGCTGTCGCGATAGACAGTGTGGGTACGGTCCGCACGCTCCCATGCATCGCGTGCTGCAAGCCGGGCTTCGTCCCATTCCAGGCGCGATTGCCCGCGGTTACGCGGCCATTCGCCGGCCAACGTGGCTTCGGTTTCTTCCCACGTGCTGGTGGGGCGGGTCTCACGTGCCTGCAGACCGAATCCGTAGACGGTTGCGTAGTCGCGATCGTAGTCGGTGCCTTCCTTGTAGTAAGGGCGGTTGCGGTGTTCCTGGCGCCAGTATTCGGTCTCCACAGTGGGGTCGAGCCGTTCGGCCACGCCTTTGCCAGCCGCAGCGCCAGCAACCACGCCGGCCGCTGCACCGATCAAGGTGCCGAGCGGCCCGAACACCGTGCCTGCGAGCGCGCCTGCCGCTGCACCGCCGGCGATGCCGCCCACACCGACGCCGACCGGATGCGAACCGGGCGCACCGGAGATGGGGTCGCGGTTCAATTCCCTTGCTTCTTCCTTGCGTTCCTGCTTGTCGAGATTGCTCATACCGCCTCCGGTTATCTGATGGATGCGCCCTGTAGATCAGACCGCGAATGAGGCGCCACGATGGCGTCGAAAGAGTGAAACGCGCGTGCTTTGATGTGAGCGCCATCGCGACATGACTGAACTATGCGATGCAGTGCGGATGAGGTTGCTCAACCGCGCCCGCAGCGGTCTGCAACAAAAAAGGGCCGCTACTGCGGCCCTCTTCCATTCCACGATGGACATCTATCCCTTGATGCACACCACCTGGCGCAAGGTGTGCAGCACCTCGACCAGATCCTGCTGCGCGGCCATCACCGCATCGATGGACTTGTACGCCGCAGGCGACTCATCGATCACTGCCGCGTCCTTGCGGCATTCCACATGTGCGGTGGCCTGACGATGCTGTGCCAGGGTGATCTGCGCGCGTGCAGCGGTCCTGCTCATCACACGCCCTGCGCCATGGCTGCAGCTGTGGAAACTATCGGCGTTGCCCAACCCGCGCACAATGTAGCTGCGCGTGCCCATGCTGCCCGGAATGATGCCCAACTCGCCGGCACGAGCGCTCACTGCGCCCTTGCGGGTGATCAACAGTTCCTCGCCAGCGTGCGTCTCCTTCTGCACGTAGTTGTGGTGGCAATTGACTGCGAGCTTTTCCAGCTGGAACTTCGGCAAGCGGTGACGCATCTCGGCCAGCACGCGCGCCATCATTGCCTCGCGATTCTCGCGGGCGTAATCCTGCGCCCACGACACCGCTTCGACGTACTCGTCGAACAATGGCTCGCCCTGCATGAAGAAGGCCAGGTCCTTGTCGGGCAGATGGAAACCCAGCACGCGATGCGCCAGTTGCTCACGCGCGCGCTCGATGAAGTACGTGCCGATCAGGTTGCCGGTGCCGCGCGAACCGCTGTGCAGCATCACCCAAACCGCATCGGTTTCGTCCAGGCAGATCTCGATGAAATGGTTGCCGCCGCCCAGCGTGCCGATCTGGCAGTCCAGCTTGTCGGTACGGATGCGCTTGTGCTGCTGCTTGATCGCATCCAGGCGCTGCACCAGCCCGGACTGCGCAATGCGGGTCTCAATGCTGTCCGGCAGCTTGCGATGCTCGCCGCCACGGCCGTTGCCCACCGGTACGCTGCGCTCGATGCTGGCGCGCAACTGCGCCAGATTGTCGGGCAGGTCGTTGGCGCGCAGTGTGGTGCGCACTGCAGCCATGCCGCAGCCGATATCCACGCCGACCGCCGCCGGGATGATGGCGCCACGGGTCGGAATCACCGAGCCCACGGTTGCGCCCTTGCCCAGATGCACGTCTGGCATCACCGCGACCCACGGACCGACAAACGGTACCGCCGCGATATTGCGCAGCTGCGCATGTGCCTGTTCTTCCAAGGGCACGCCGCGCACCCAGCCCTTGATCGGGGTGGTGCTGCCTTCGGCGTGCAGAAATTCAAAGTGTTGCGATGTACTCATTGTTGTCATTCCCTTGCGGCAGTGCGTGGCAGATCCTTCCGCCACGCGCTACCTCATTGCCTGATCGTCACCAATTGCTTCAGCACGCCATCCAGGCCGCCGAACACGGTGAGCTTGTCGATCTTTTCGGTGACCTTTTCCAGCGCCTCCAGTTCCTTCAAACGCATCAGCACCGGGCTGTCCTCGATCAACTTGGCGGTGTTGAGCAACGAGCGCGTGGCATTGGCCTCTTCGCGCCGACGGATGACGTTGGCTTGCGCCTGCTTCTCCGCCTGCACGACCGCGTTGAGGATCTCGCGCATCTCGCCCGGCAGGATCACGTCCTTGACGCCGACGCCCAGCACCTCGATGCCGAAGCCGCTCACGCTGCCCCGCACATACCCGAAGATGTCTGCATCCAGGCAGGCCTTGTCGCCCAATAACTCGTCCAGCGTCTTGGCCGAGACCGCGCGCCGCAAGCCGTACTGCAACTCGCGATACAGGTAATCGCCGGCCTTGGCCACGCGCGTGCGCATCGCCACCGGATCGGTGACGCGCATGCTGGCGGCCAGGTTGACCCGCAACGACACCTTGTCGCGCGTCAACAGCTCCTGCCCGGACACTTCGACCGACTGCACGCGCAGATCGATCACGTCGGTGGCGATGTTCTTCTGGAAATTCCAGAACGCATACGCCCCCGGCCCGAACGGTGCAACCAGCTTGCCGTCGACGAACACCAGCCCCTGCGACTCGGCCGGCACGTCCATGCAGACCGCCACGCGCGACAGCGTGCCGAGCTGACGCAGCCAGCGTTGCACATCGGTGGGCACCTGCAGCCCATCGCCCAATGGCAGGGTCTGCACCTCGATTGCCGCCGGCCCACGCCAGTACAGCGTGCGCGTGCCCGGCGGCAGCACGTCGTCGAGCTTGCAGTTGCGGATCAGCAAGCCGACCTGCGCGGTGCCGATGTCGGCCGGCACGAAGTGTTGCGGCAGGGTGCTGCCGAGCGTGTCGATCAGCATCTCTGCATCGCGGCCCACGTAGGCGCCTTGCGTGATGGCGTGGACAATGACCTCGCTGCGACCCAACGGGTCGAACAGGCGGTAGACGCCGGGGACGAGCACGCGCTCGAACCGACGGTTTCGATACACCAGGCCGCGCTCGCCGTCACCGATCACGACCCGCTTGGTCCAGAACATGGCACTTCTCCTTAGGTTTGGCTCTGGTGGCCCGATCCGGGGCGACAGCCGTCCCGCCGCCCGGATCGGACTGCTGGCGGAACGTGTGCCGATGCAACGCGGCGTTGAAAGGTGGAAACGCCGGTGACGGCGGCCGTGCGGGGCGCAATGCGCTGTTGGCGCCTGCAAGTGCGTGACTGCCGCGGTGCGATGTGCTGCGTCGCGGTCGCGAACGGCGGAGCACGCGCGTTCAGGGCAAGGGCCCGGCAAGGCCGCCGCTGCTACAGGTGGTTAGGCGATGGGTGCCTGTTTGCCTGCGGCATGGGCGTTTCCGTAAGGGACTTGCGTCCCGTGGAATGACCGGGAGGTCATGCATGGAGCGGGATTCGAACCCGCGACTAACAGATTACAAATCTGCTGCTCTACCAATTGAGCTATCCAATGTGGGTATTCTGGAATTGAACCAGGCCTTCGGCCTTCGCCGCCGCTCCACCAGGAGCCGATACCCGTAACGAGAAACATGAGAAAGAGTTCGGTATACGCCACGGCATCGCCGCGCGCACCAGCTGGAATAAACTCCAGGCCGCTGAATATCTTCCGCCATGTTTCCGATTACCGTCTTATTCGGACGCTAATTCTTGTATGCGCATGACCACGCCCCACCCGTGCCCGGCGCTTTCGCGCCGTGCTCGCATGCAACGTCCGTGCTGTCGGGCGATCAGTGCCCTGGTGCCCGGAAGGTCATCCGCAAGAATCGGTGCGAACGCATAACGAAAACGCCCCCGGATGCAGCATCCGAGGGCGTTCGCTTGCCTCGGAGATCGGGTGACCGATCTCCTTGTCAGGACATCAGTCGAAGAAGGTGATGCGCACGTCTGCTTTCTTCGTGCGCACAAACGATGCCGCGCGGTGCGCGCTGGGCAGTCGATTGAATGTAGCGGAGTTGAGCACGAACATGAGGTCGATTGGGTGAAAGTGCAGGCGCGGCTGCCGAGGGCGCGAACATTACCCGTGTCTTTTTAGTGACGCAAGCACTTTATGCAATTATTTTTCGGATTATCTGTCTGGTGGTCCGATTCGAAGGTCGGAAACAGAATCAAAACGCGTAGCGGTAGCAGGCCATACCCATTGCGTGGGATGGTCGACGCAGGCGATTACACGATTTCGAAAGTCAGGATCAGGCGAGCCAACCCTGCGCGCGGCGAGCAATCGTCACGCAATTCAGGCGACGTGCTGTTGGCCGGTGCGGCGCGTGACCCATGCCCACGCTACACACTGGACGCGCTCACGCTGCGTGCTGCCCTGCGGGCTTTGTAGGCCACGTAAGCCTTCGCCTGCAGCGCTTCCATCGCTTCGAGAGAATGGGGCAGTCAGCTGCTTGGCCAAGGTGCCGCATGCGGAGCATTGGGCGAGGCGTGGCGCGTCGGTGCTGCGGGCCGGTTTTTCGCTTCGCAAAGAGGGCGATGTGCCGATGGCAGAAGGGATGACACCTCATCGCGCGTGGTGTGCGCCCGCATTGCGCCCAGTGACGCGTGGTCTGACGTGTTGGATCAGGTCGGCTCGCAAGGCCGATGCCGTGCCCGCCACGTCGCTGAAGATCCGTCGTCTGGCACGACGCCGACCGCCTGCGAGGTCCCTTTCACCCGTACGCCAGCGCGCGCGCCAACGTCAGTGCAGGCAATCAGCCAGCGTGCGTGCCCAGGGTGCGCGCGCCGGTGAGGATCATGCGCAGCATCTGCGAGATCTGCTCGATCAGCTCGGGGTCTTTTTCAGGCGGGGAATCCATTGCCACCGCGCCCATCGCAAACACCAGCCGGGTGATCGCCTTGGATACCAGGGCGGGCGCGTGCAGCTTGGCGTTGTCGGCCGCGGCCAGGCGAATCAGGTCTACGCGCAGCTCGTCTTCGAAATAGGTGAGTTCGCGCTCCACTGCCTGCTTGAAAGCGTCCGAGCCCACCGCGCCTTCGCGCAGCAGCACGTGCAGCAGCTTGTCGTCGGCGCGCAGCTGTTCCATGAAGGCTTCGACCGAGACGCGGATGACGCTGCGGTCGGTGGAGGTCGCGCGCTGACGCGCCTGGCCGATGATGGTGCGCAGCGAACGCCCGGCCAGGTCGATCAAGGCCACGGCGAGCTCGTCCATGTCGCGGAACTGGCGATAGAAGCTGTTCGGCGCGATACCCGCCTCGCGTGCCACTTCGCGCAGGCTCAGCGTGGACAGGCTGCGGTGCGGGCCAATCAAGGACAGCGCTGCAGCGATGAGATCTTCCCGTGAAATCGCCGGCTTGCGGGACGGCGACGCGTCGTGGGAAGGCAGGGCGATAGAGGTCATGGGGCTGCAGCCGGGCGTGGGCCTGAATCATAGCCCCTCCAGTAATATACAAGTGTATACACGGCTGTGCATGCATGCGTATAGTGCGACCCATGAACCTGGCATCTCCTCGTACGTCCAAGTCCCCGCTGCCGGCACGCCTGGCGCGCCGGCTGGTGTCGCCGCAGCTGTTCGATTTTTGGGCGACCCGGCTCAACCCGTTGTGGACACTCGAACAGCCGGTGGCGCGGCTGGTCCAGCGCACCCCGGCCAGCCGTGACGCGGTGACCCTGGTGTTGCAGCCCAACGGTCACTGGCGCGGCCTGCAGGCCGGCCAGCATGTGAGTCTGGGCGTGGAGATCGACGGCCGCCGCCTGTTGCGTAGCTACAGCCCCACGGTGCTGGCCGACGGCCGGCTGGCGATTACCGTCAAGGCGATCGAGGGTGGGCTGGTGAGCTGCTTCCTGGCGCGCGATGCGGCCTTGGGCACGGTGGTATCGCTAGCCCCGGCCTTCGGCGACATGCTATTGCCGACCACGCCTACCCCGCTCCTGCTGCTGGCCGCCGGCTCCGGCATCACGCCGATGCGTGCGTTGCTGCAGGCCGCCGCGCAAGCCGGCATGCCGATGGACGTGGACCTGCTGTATTGGGTGCGCCAGCGCGACGAAGCCTGCTTTGTCGACGAATTCGCCGCGCTGGCTGCGGCGCATCCGCGCCTGCGTGTGCAGCTGCTGACCACCCGCGAAGGCGAGACCCCTGCAGAACGCGTGGACACTTTTTCGTTGGACCAGATTGCCGCGCTGGACCAGCGCCATGTGATGGCCTGCGGTCCGGGCGGTTTTGTGCAGGCTGCGCGCGAACGGCTGCAGGGACGCGTGGCTGCATTTCAGGCCGAAGCCTTCAGCGTGCCGGCACTGGACGAGGCCGAGACCGGGCAGGTGCAGGTCCAACTGTCACGCAGCGGCCGTACCCTGACCCTGCCGCGCGGCCAGTCGCTGCTGGAAGGGCTGGAAGCGCAGGGCCTGCGGCCCAGACACGGCTGCCGCATGGGCATCTGCAATACCTGCGCCTGCCCGCGCCAATCCGGCACCACCCGGCATCTGTTGACCGGTGAACGCAGCAACGAACCCACCGCACAGGTGCGCCTGTGCATCAGTGCGCCGAGCACTGACCTGATCCTGGATCTGTAAGGAATCTTCATGAGCCGAGTCCATAACCATGCCTTGTCCGCTGCCGAACTGCAGTCGTTCGGCGACGAACTCGATGCCATCCGCGCGCGCGTGCTGAGCCAGGTGGGCGCCGCCGATGCGCGCTACATCCGCCGTATCGTGGCCGCCGTGCGCTGGACCGGCGTGGCCGGTCGTGCGCTGCTGTTCCTGGGCGCATTCGTGCACAGCGTGCTGATCCCGGCCTGGATCGCCGGCGTGCTGCTGCTGGCGTTGTCCAAGATCCTGGAGAACATGGAGCTGGGCCATAACGTCATGCACGGTCAGTACGACTGGATGGGCGACCCGCAGCTCAACGGCAACACCTACGAGTGGGACATCGTTGCCACCGGCGACAACTGGCGCAAGACGCATAACTTCAAGCACCACACCTACACCAACGTGCGCGGCATGGACGATGACATCGGCTACGGCCTGCTGCGGATCTTCCCCGAGCAGCGCTGGCGCCCGTTCTACCTGCTGCAGCCGTTCATCGCGGTGGTGTTTGCGCTGCTGTTCGAATGGGGCGTGGCGATCCAGGACCTGCGCCTGGGCCGTTGGTTCGCCGGCAAGATGAAGGCGGCCGAATTGCGCGCCTCGTTCCTGCCGGTCGGTCGCAAGATGGGTCGCCAGATGCTCAAGGACTACATCGTGTTTCCGCTGCTGGCCGGCCCGTTCTTCCTGACCGTGCTGCTGGGCAATCTGGCCGCCAACGTGCTGCGCAGCATCTGGACGTTCGTGATCATCTTCTGCGGCCACTTCACCGCCGATGCAGAAGTGTTCCCGACGGAATCCATCCGCAACGAATCGCGTGGCCACTGGTACCTGCGTCAGCTGCGTGGTTCGTCCAACCTCACCGGCGGCAAGCTGATGAACGTGCTGTCGGGTAACCTGAGCCACCAGATCGAGCATCACTTCTATCCGGACCTGCCGGCCAATCGCTATGCGCAGATCGCCGTCGAAGTGAAGCAGATCTGTGCGCGCTACGGCCAGCACTACAACACCGGCTCGCTGCCGCGCCAGTTCGGCCAGGTGATGTGGCGGATCGTGCGCCATGCCTTTCCGAGCCGGCCCAAGCCGGTGCGGCAGGGCAGCGGTGCATTGCAGAGCGCGTAATCGGATCGCACGACGCGTGATCGACATCGAAAGGCCGCCAATGGCGGCCTTTTTTGTTGCCGGGTTCACTGCGTCGCGCTGCGCGCCTGTGCGTGATAGGCGATGAAACCCGTGGCCGGCAACGCGCGCGAGAACAGCCAGCCCTGCGCCAGATCCACGCCATGGGCGCGCAGATAATCGAGCTGTTCCTGCCGCTCGACCCCTTCGGCGATGGTGCGCAGCCGTAGCGTCTTGGCCATCTCGATGATGTGCGCGGTCACGGCGCTGGTGGCCGAGTGGGTGCCGATGGTGTCCACGAACGATTTGTCGATCTTCAACGCGTCCAGCGGCAAGCCCTGCAGATACTGCAGGCTCGAATAGCCGGTGCCGAAATCGTCGATGGACACCGTGTGGCCGGCACCGCGCAGATGGGTGATGGTGGTGCGTGCCGCATCGATGTCCATCAGGCTGCGTTCGGTCGCCTCCACCCACAGCTGGCCGCTGTCCACCCCGGTGCCGCGCAACGCCTGCGCCAGCACGCCCTGCACGCGGCCGCTCTTGATGTCGTCGGCGGAGACATTGATGGCCACGTGCAGCGCTGGATCGGCGGCCAGGGTGGGGCCGAGTTCGCGGATGACTTCGGCCACTACCAGATCGGTGATCGGCAGGATCAGGCCGCTTTGTTCGGCCAGCGGGATGAAGGCGTCCGGCGGCACCAGCATGCCGTCGGGCTGCTGCCAGCGCACCAGCGCTTCGGCACCGACACAGGCACCGCTATCGAGCGCAATGATCGGTTGGTAGTGCACGATGAACTCGCCGCGCTGCACGGCGATTCCCAGCCGCGCCAGTGGCGACAGGCGCCGCCGCGAGACCCACAGCACTGCACCGACCAGCAGCAGCGCCGTGGCGATGCCAACCGGCACCAACTGCCACCGTGCCGCCGCCAGTGGCCCGCGCAGATAGGCCGCCGGCTCGGTGACCACCGCGGCCCAGTCGCCACGACGGTCGCGCCCGAACAGCACTTGCGACAGCATGAGATCGCCTGGCTCGCGCTTGGCCGTGGGGTCGATCAGCAAGTGTTCGGCGGCGGTGCCGGTGCTGCTGAGAATCTGTCCGTCCGGCGTGCCGATCGCCAGTTGCAGGCCAGGCGGAATATTGATGTCGGCCAGCGTGTCGGGGTTGATCAGGACGTTGTAGTCGCCCAGTTGCAACGCCATTAGCGGACGCTGCGGATTGGCCAATGGCAGCAGCCGCGTGGTCACCGCGATGCCGCGCTTGACCACGAAATCGGCCGTGCGCTGCGGAATGGTGTTGCGCAGTTGGCCCCATGACGTACAGCTGAGACGACCTTGTTGAAATCGCCCCAGCTCGACGATGTAGTGGCTGGTCAGCACCAAGGCGCGCATCTGCGCCAGGTGCGTAGGCGAGCACGGTGGCAACCGCGAGGCGGCCATGCTCAACAATATGCCATGCGCCTCGTCGAAGGCGGTTTCAGTGCGACGGATCGACAGCGCCGCCAGCTGGCTCAGCCTGCCCTCTTCGCGCACCAACGCCAGCCGCCAGGCCAGGTAGTAGGACAGGCCGATCGGCAGCGCTGCGCTCAGCAACACCAGCAGCACGGTGACACTGATGATGCGTTGGCGCTTCACCTCACCACCCGCGACGGCTGTGCTGCCGGTTCACGCGTGGCCCCTGCAGCAATGCCGCCTACGCAGGCTTTGGCAGATGGAAGGTGCACGCCAACCGCAGTGCGCGCGAACGTGGCGCACGTAGCGATTGGTGACATACGGCATGGACTGATGAGGCTGCACGTCGCGAATGTACGACACACGCGTGCATTGCGCGCGTTTGCGGAGCGAAGCGGCTGTGATTTTTTCCGATCGTCCTGCATCGCATCCTGGCAGTCGGGGCCGCCTGCGGATTCACGCGACTGCACGCAATGCCGCGCTAGGGTCGAGTCGTCTGCGCTCCCGCCTGGGAGCGACGGGACACCGGTCCCACGCAAGGCGCCTTTACTGGAGGAATCACCCATGACAACGCAGAAAGAACGCGTCGGCGGCACCGATGCGGTGCCGATCTTCAAGATGCAGGAAACAACACGCGACGGCGAGCTGACCAAGTACGTGGTCGGCGACACCGGCGTGGCGTTCGACAGCCTGGAAGGCGCACAGGCCGCTGCCAAGGATCTCGGCACGCTCGACGATTAAAGGGGACGGGAGCGCTGGCCTGCGCGATGGAACGGCCAAGGCCAGGGCGCCGGATCGCCATGCCGTTAGGCATGGCGATGGCGTGGGTGGGCGAGCCTCGTCTGTGTGGTCGTTGCGAGCATTGGATGCCTGTCGTCCCTTGGTCGGTGCATCGACGCCGCTAACGTTGTAGTGAGGCGCCGCGGCGCTGTGGTCGCCGGCCTGACGACGCAACAACGCGCCGGAATCGCCTACGGAAGCGGTTGCTCGGTCAGCCGCCCGGTGTGCGGGGTGTGGATCAGCGGCGCCAGGTCGAAGCCTTGTTCGCGCGCATGCGCCAGATAGGCCTGGGCGATGTTTTCGTCCAGCTGCGGCAACCGTGCCAGTAGCCAGAGGTACTTGCGATCCGGGCTGCCGACCAGTGCGGCGGTGTAATCGGCATCGATGCGCATCACCCAGTAGTCGCCCTTGGTAAAAGGGATCCAGCGCAGACCCTCGGGTAAGAAGGTCACTTCCAGCCGGCTGTGCGTGTCGTCGATGGCGCGCGCCTGGCCGATCGCTTCTTCCAGTTCGCCTTCCGCGGTAAAACAGCGATTTTGGACGCGCACGCTGCCGTCGTCTTCCAGGGTGTAGTGCGCCGACACATCGGTGCAGTCCGCATCCTCGAAGCGGGTCGGCAGGCGGGCGATTTCGTACCACGTGCCCAGGTAGCGATTCAGATCCAGCGAAGGGACAGTGGCGAGTTCGGGATGGTGGCTCATACAGGCCTCTGCACAATGGAGTGGCGCCTGTTGTACGTGTCGAGCCATGAAATGCATGTTGGGATGCGGCGCGAGCGGCCGTGCAGCAAGGACGGGCGTGCGTGAGAGCATCGGCTCGGTGCGTATTGGCGTTGGCACGATGCCGCTTGTGCGCCGATGCCGCGTGACCGATCAAGTGGCTGCATGCGATGAACACCGCGGCGGCGAATGATGTTGCGCACCGGCACCGGCACCGGCACCGGCACCGGCACCGACATAACGTCCTGACAGGGCGGGCGCTCTGCAGTACCGGGGTGGCACGCCCGCGCATGGCTTGCGGATCGCGCCCCGGTTGACTGGCCGAGCGCGCTACGCCGCGCTGGCGGCGCCAAGCGCACGATCCAGTTTGCGGTAGCCGATCGCTTCGGTGAGATGGCGTGTGGCGATGTCCGCGCTGTCGTCGAGATCGGCGATGGTGCGCGCAACGCGCAGGATGCGATGCATCGAGCGCGCGGACAGCTGCAGGTGTTCGATGGCGCGCTCCAGCAGCACCTGATCGTCGTGTTGCAGACGGCAATGGCGGTCGGTGTCGGCCTGGTCCAGTTGCGCGTTGGGCAGCGCGCCGCGTGCAAGCTGTCGTTGTCGCGCGGCGACCACGCGGGCACGTACGCTGGCGCTGTCTTCACCGGGGTTGCCGCTGCGCAGCGCCTGCGGAGGGAGGCGTGGCACTTCGACATGCAGATCGATACGGTCCAGCAATGGGCCGGAGATGCGGCTGCGGTAGCGGCGGATGCTGTCGCTGCTGCAGCGGCAGCGCCCGCTGCCATCGCCTGCCCAGCCGCACGGGCAGGGATTCATGGCGGCGACCAATTGAAAGCGCGCCGGAAAATCCACGCTGCGCGCCGCGCGCGCGATCGTGACCACGCCCGACTCCAAGGGCTCGCGCAACACTTCCAGGGTTTGCCGTTGCCACTCGGGCAATTCGTCCAGGAACAGCACGCCGTTGTGAGACAGCGAGATCTCGCCGGGGCGCGGATGCGTGCCGCCGCCGACCAGGGCCACGGCGCTGGCGGTGTGATGCGGGGCGCGGTACGGCCGTTGCCGCCAGCGGGCCAGATCCATCCCACGGCCGCTGATCGAGCTGATCGCAGCGGTTTCCAGTGCTTCTGCTTCGCTGGCTTCGGGCAATAGACCAGGCAGGCGCGAGGCCAGCAGCGTCTTGCCGCAACCAGGGCTGCCGACCAGCAACAGATGGTGCCCACCGGCAGCGGCGATTTCCAGCGCGCGACGTGCGTGCGGTTGCCCGCGCACGTCGGCCATATCGGGCAGGGCGCGTGCGCCGAGCGCCTGCACTGCCAGCTCGGCGGCGGGCGCTTTCTGGCTGCCGTTGAGCGTGGCGCAGACGTCCAGCAGGGTGCGCGCGGTGAAGGCTTCGACGTGCCCGGCGATGGCGGCTTCGGCACCGTTGGCGAGCGGGACGATCAGCCGTCGCCCGGCCTGCGCGGCCGCCAGCGCCGCGGGCAGCACGCCGTCGACACCGCGCAGCTCGCCGGTAAGCGCAAGCTCGCCGAGGAATTCGTAATCGGCCAGGGCCTGGCGGTCGATCTGCCCGCTGGCAGCCAGGATGCCGAGGGCGATCGGCAGATCGAACCGGCCGCCTTCTTTCGGTAGATCAGCCGGTGCCAGGTTGATGGTGATGCGCCGGGCGGGGAATTCGAACTGTGCGCACAGCAGGGCAGCGCGCACGCGCTCGCGCGATTCGCGCACTGCCGCTTCGGGCAGGCCCACGATCTGGGTAGAGGGAAGCCCGCCGGAGAGATGCACTTCCACCCGAACCTCAGGCGCATGCACCCCCACGCGGGCACGGCTGTGCACCAGCGCCAGACTCATGGTGGTGGCCTTCGCTCAGGGGATGGTGGGTGGTGCGGCAGGCGGCGCGCCGGGTGCGCGTGCTTCCAGTGCGGCGACGGTCTGCTCCAGCGCGTCGAGTTTTTCGCGGGTGCGTAGCAAGACCGCGCGCTGCACATCGAACTCTTCCCGGGTGACCAGGTCCAGCTTGCCCAGCCCGGCCTGCAGCGCCCCCTTGAACGTGCTCTGCAGTTCTTCGCGCGATTGGCGCAGGCCCGGCGGCACCAGGTCGCTGAGGCGGCGGGCGAGGTCGTCGAGCTGATTGAAATCGATCATGGTGTTCTCCACAGGTCCGTAGGAAGCCTAGTGCAGGCCGGGACACGCGGGACATCGGCAAGGCAGTCGGCAGGCGGTAAGGATAGTCCCATTCGGCTGTCGTCCGCGGTGATGGCGGCGCGCGGGTTGGATGAGTGTTGCGCCCGTCCACGGTATGCTGCGCGGCCGTCATGCCCTGGGACCTGCACCGATGAAAATGGGCTATTCGTAAAAGCGTGTG
>NZ_JAGHWR010000032.1:0-80513 GCF_017746155.1 Xanthomonas sp. D-36-1 | reverse complement strand
CTAAAAGTGGGGGGATTACCGTCTGACATGGCAGCAGTCTTATGCTCTACGGACACGTCGAGAGAAAACTGTTCGTGTGAAATGCTGGCAATTTTTGATGTAAGACCGATTTTCTCTTCTGCCTTAGTTCTGGCATGTGGTGACATAAACGTGAGAAGATGCTCAAGCCCCGAAATATCTGAAATCGTCACAAAATCCTTATCTTTGTTTATAAATACAACGGATTTTTTTCCCTCTCGAAGCAATTCAATGACGTTGCTCAGGGTTCCGGTGCTTTTGCAGTCCCAAATCATTAATCCATAATCACTGCTACGAGCCATTTCTAAGTCTTTTGCGGTAAAATAGGCTCTGCTTCCAGCTTTTGCTTTTGAATAAACCCGGTGTACTGGCCAATCGGCGATGTTATTTCGTGGTGTTTCACCCGTGCAATACACCGTCACGTTATCGGCTTGATAGTTACGAAGACACTCTTGAATGGATGAGTCCGCACCATCTGCGTCACCAACTACGACATTGAAGTTTGACGACACAATTTTGTTGATCCTCTCCTGCACCTTGGCATGCAAACGACTAATCGAGATTGAGCCGGCGATAAATACTGTTGTCATAGCTTATTTCCACGTAATTGCGGCAGCGTAGACGCGATTTATTTTGTTGTACGTCCGCAGTGCATTGCAAACAGCAGCCATAGTCGCGCCTGTATCAAACAAATCATCCAGCACCAGTGCATCCCAACGGCCTTCATTGGTGATACACGGATTGATGCTGAACCTACCTTGCAAAGCCGCATCTTTTTCTTCACGGCTGTGCAAGTTTTTGAGTTGCGGGGCACCTTGCGGTGCAGGTGCTTTCACCACAATATTGTTGAATACCGGAATTCCGGTAATTCTCCCGAGTTCTGCCGCAAGTTCATCTACCGGCTGCCGAGCGCGAGTGGTGGATGCTGGCATAGGAATTATCAAGCCAATTTTCCCAAACAATGGCAGTAATGTGGCTTGAATCTGCGCCGCCAGCGGTGCGATCTGATTCCAGTCACCTCGGTACTTGAGTTGGTAGAGCGCTTCCCCTGGCTCAGACCGAGTGTTGTCAAACCGGGGATGTCCGTACTCATCGTCCCCGAGGTAGACGCTTGAGAGCGTATGCTTATGCAGGGCATAGCCGAGGTCCCAGCTACCTTCGAGCTTTCTGACTTGAACTTGCATGCTTTTCCGGTCCTTTGAGTTGTTTGCAGTGTCGGGGAAGCTGCTAGAAGCGCTCTCTGAATATACAAAATTTTGTATGATTTTTCAAGGTGTGATCTGGCAAATAGGTTTGGATTGTGCAATCCAAACGTTGGACAATGAAATTGTCTTGGATTGCCGCATGCTTTATCGTCACTGGAGAAAGGGGGATAGCACCAATGAAAGACAGACCGCATGACACGGCGATGGCCGAGCACTTCCGTGCCGATCCGACCTATGCAGCGGAGCTGCTTGCCGAAGTCCGCCGCGACGGCACCCCGGCCGAGTTGGCCATTTTATCGCGGCAGATGACCACGGCCTTGGTAGATGCTGTGACGTCGGAGGACACCGATAAAGGGCGCGCTTCATCTCTTTGATTTGAACATGGTATTTTTCATGGCGTCGCAAATTTACTCAGCGCTAATCAATTGATTTTAGAGATATTTTTTGCGTAATTTATAATAGAGTGGGAGTGACCGCCGGTCTGTCGGGCCCACGCTTTCGTCGATCGAAATCGCCGCACCGGTGATCTGATCGCGCGGCGTTTCTTTGAGGCTGGAAGTAGACCCCAGGTGCGCCCTCGCCATTCACGAGCGAGGGCGCCAGTCGAGCTGGAACCTGCTTTACGCAAGGGTGGGTGTGCGATTGCTCTGCGAAGGCGCATCCCCGAAAGACGTCTCCCAGCGCAGGTCGCCGAGATAGCGGTGCGCCATGCGGCCTTCGTCGTCCAGGGCGAACAGGTGCAGCCAGCGATTGTCGAACAGGGCGCGGACCTGCGGGTGCCGTTCGAGGATGTTGGCGATCGCTTCGGGCGGTGCGTCGATCAGCACGGAGAGCCGTAGCGGCTCGTGGGTCAGGCGTTGGCCGTCATGCACCGATTGCCACGGCAATCCGGTGCGCAGGATCCCGCCATTGCCCTCGACCACACCGATGCCGCCGGTGACGTTGTGCAGCAGCTTGTTGCCGGCGCCAAAACGCTCGGGCGCAACGGTCGATCCGTAGTACTGCAGGCTGATCCAGCTGGCGACGACGACCGGTGCGGTCAGGATCAACTCCAGCACGCCGAAGCCGTCGTCGTAGCGCCAGTCGTAGTTGTGGAGGAAGGCGCGCCCGGCCAGGTCGCGCCCGGCAGTGCGCGCGCGCGGTGCGGCGATGAAGGCCTGGCAGCCGGCAAGTGCCCATTCGGGGCGAATCTCGGCCCAGTCGCGGGCGCGATGTGCGATGTCCTGGCTGCGGTGCGCGCGGGGCAGGCGCGCGGCGCGTTCCCCGCGCGCCAGCGCCCCGGCTGCGGCCAGCCACTGCGCCGCTTGGGCGAGATCTTCGGCATGCCCGGGCGAAGCGTGGTCGGCGGTGTAGAGGGTGACCGCATCGGTCGTGGTGTCGTGCAGTGCGGCCAGGAATAACGTGTCGGCGGGAATGACGATGCCGCGTGCGGCAAGACCGGCGCGCACCTGGCCATCGTTGAGCAGCGACGCGAGCAGTCGCGCGTTCACTTCGCCGGAATAGCCGCCGCATGCGCCGCAGTGCAGCGCGCTCGCATGGGGGTTGTTGACCACTTTCGCACCATGGCCGGCGAGTACCACCAGCCGTGCGAAGCCGCCGGTGAACGACATCGCCTTGAGGATGCGCGTGGCCATGGTCAGCCGGGTGTCCAGGTCCAGCCCGTCGGCAGCGCGTGGCGCCGGCTCGTTCGGTGCATGCTGGCGAGCCAGCGCCAGCCCGTCGCGCAGCAGCTTGGCGATGTAGATCGGGCCGGTGGCCTCGACGAAGGCAAACGAGGAAATGGCCGCCAGCTTGAAGCGGCCCCAGGCGCGTGTGGCACGTGCCGCGATCCGGGCGCTGAGGTCGGAGGCGGCTGCCGACGCCGTCGCGTCACCTGCGCAGGTGACCACACCTGGAGCGAGCAGCACCGGCAGGCGCGCTTCGACCACGTCCGAGGCAAACCGGCGATGGCCGATGCCCAAGCCGAAAAACCCTGCAAACCCCAGGGTCTGGATGCCCGAATCGAGGCTTTCCAGCGCCCGGCGGAAGACTTCCGAGCGCACATCGATGCAGAACGCCATTTGCAACTTCACACGGCCAGCTGCGACCTTGGCCGGCGATGGCGCGGCCAGCACGGCGTTGAGCCTTCGCTGCGCTGCACGTTCGACCGCTTCCTGCAGGATGCTGTCGATGACATCGTCCGAGGTTGCAGCGACCGGCTCGGCGTAGGCGGCAACGGCCGTCCGCCAGCCAGGCACCAGCGCGGCGCCGCCGTTGCCCAGCAGCGCGGCTTCCCAGAGCATGCGGATGGCGAGCAGGTCGGTGGCGCATGCATCGGTTGCGCCGCTCAACTCAGCCTGCCAGAGCCGATACCGGGCGAGCTGACCCCAGCCGCCCAACGTGGTCAGCAAGCGGTGGAAATAACCGTCCAGCGCGTCTCGCGAAAGTCCGAGGCGGGCGACGCAGTCGACGATTGCGTCCTCGACATTGGCCGGCGCATCCGCCACATACCGTGCGAAACCTGCCAGGCCGGCGATTTCCGGAGTCAGATCGTGGGTCGCGATGATCCGCCAGGTGCTGTAAGCGCCACCGGACTGGCCGACCGCCCAGAGCGCCTGGCCCTGGTCGAAATAGCCGGCTGCCCAATGACCGATGCGTTCGTTGACGATGCCGGGCCAGTCGATCGCAGCGGCAGCGCGGGCCAGCTCGGCGACCGTGGGGATCGCCTGCGGGGCAGGGCGCGTGGCTGCGAGGGCGTGTTTGAGCGCGGACAAGCTCGGCGGGCGCAGTGCGGTCGGCGCGTTCTGCAAGGCCGCCCGCAGATCGTCTTCGGTGATTTCGCCGGACTGTAGCCGTTCTGCATACCAATGCCGCGGCATGGTGACGGCGATACCGGACGCGCGCCGCAGTCGCGCCGCCGCCATTTCCAGCGGCTCGCTGGCCTGGCCGAGGAAGGGGTTGACCGCAACGCTGGAGGCGAGCGGCCACAGCGGCGGGATGGCGCGTGCCGCACGCTGCGCGGCGGCGATGATCACATCGTGGGACAGGGACAGAGACATTGTGGTGGTCGTGGTGGTCATCAGCATGGATGCCTGGCGTGAAGGGGGTCAGGAGGTCTTGCGAACAGACCAGCCGCCAAGCAGGCGATCGATCGTGGCGTTGGCATACAGCCCATTGGAGAGGTGGACGCGGAGCCCGGCGGCAGCGGGGTGCGATGCCCAGAGCGGAAACAGCGCCTGCGCCACCGCCACCAGCCCGAAGCTCAGCACCGCGAGCGCCATCAGCGTCCACTCCAGGCGTCCCGGTGCGGGCGTTGCCGGCAGCACGCCGGCCGTCAGCCATTCGGCGGCGGTCTGCAGCGCGAAGTAGCCGGTCGCCGCGGCGCTGGCGTAGATCGCCGTCCTGCGGGTGAGGGCGCGCGGCGCGGCATCGGCAAGGCCCTGGGCCAGCAGATAGGCGACCCCAAAGATCAGGATCGCGCCCAGTGCCAGCGCCTGCGGCGACTTGTGCTCGAAGCCGAAGGTGAACCCGAATGCAGTGCCGATGCCGATATAGATCGCCAGTGCGATCAAAAATGCGCGGCCGACCGCCGACCCATTCGGAACGGCGACCGGGCCGGGCCTGCGGATGGCCGCCACCTGCTCGACCGCGCCGCCGGAGGCCAGGAACGCATGCGCCTTGTAGAGCGAATGCGCCACGATGTGCAGCAGGGCCAGCGGGAACAGCGCCAGACCGCACTGGAGCATCATGAATCCCATCTGCGCGACCGTGGACCAGGCGAGCGAAGTCTTGACCGCCGGCTGGGTCAGCATCACCAGCGCGCCGAACAAGGCGGTGAACCCGCCCAGCATGGCCAGCACGGCGAGCACGCCGGGGGCGGCAAGCATCAGGTCGGCAAAGCGGATCAGCAGGAAACCGCCGCCATTGACCACGCCGGCGTGCAGCAAGGCCGATACCGGCGTGGGCGCTTCCATCATCTCGGTGAGCCAGCCGTGGGTCGGGAACTGCGCCGATTTCAGCACCGCAGCAAGTGCGAGCAGAGCGGCTGCCGCGACCAGCGACCAGGAGTGCTGCCCATGCGCGGCCATTGCGTTGATCGTGGCGATATCGGTCGTGCCCGTGCCTTTCCAGATCAGCAGCGCGCCGCAGGTCAGGGCGAGACCGCCGGTGGTGGAGAACACGCGCTTCTTGCGTGCGGCGCGCTGCGCCTCCACGCGCTCGGGATAGAACAGCAGCAGGCGATGCATCGCGATGCTGGTGGCAATCCAGGCGATGACGACCTGGATCAGATTGCCTGCCTGCACCAGCAGCAGCACCGCCGCCAGCGCCATGCACAGCCAGCCGGTGAAGTAGCCCTGGCGAGCCTCGCCGTCGAGATAGGTGCGTGCGTACCGCACCACGATCCAGCCAACGAAGGTCACCAGCAAGAGCATCGTCACGCTGACCGCGTCGAGCCGCGCGGACAGGCCGATGTCGCCCCATCCGATCAGTGGGCTGTCGCCAGTGCCTCGCGACAGCACCAGCGCCAGCGATGCGATCGCGATGCAGAGCGCGCCGAGCGCGGTGCCTTCGGCGAGGAGGGGAATCAATGGAGGGCGACCGCCGCGGACCAGGGCGACGACAGCGGCGGTCAGCAGAAGGAATGGTGCGAACAGTGGGAGTAGATAGAGCGACAAGACAATCCCCTAGGAACGAACGTGGTGGCGGGCCGCGCCACGATAACGATCGGTGGGGTTGAATAAAAATTCATTGCTATTGCAGATTCGTTCGTTATTATCGAATGATATGGCCGCCTTGAACTACAACCATCTGCGCTACTTCTGGGCGGTCGCGCACGAGGGGAACCTCACCCGTACTGCCGAGCGTCTCAACCTCACCCAGTCGGCGCTTTCGGTGCAAATCCGCAAACTGGAGGAGCGCCTGGGCCACGCGCTGTTCGAACGTCGCGGGCGGCAACTGCATCTGACCGAAGCCGGGCAGATCGTGCTCGACCATGCCGATGCGATCTTTGCCACCGGCGATGAGTTGCTTGGCACGTTGCGGCAGACGGGTGCGGCGCGGCAGGCACTGCGGGTCGGCTCGCTTGCCACGCTGTCGCGCAACTTCCAGATGGAGTTCCTGCGGCCGCTGCTGGGCCGCACCGACATCGACCTCATCCTGCGTTCGGGCAGCGCGGGTGAGCTGCTGCGCGCGCTGGAGGCGCTCAATCTCGACGTGGTGCTGCTGAATCGGGCACCTGCCGGTGACGCGCTGTCCCCCTTCGTCACCCACCGGCTTGCGGAGTACCCGGTCAGCCTGGTGGGCACGCCGGATCGGTTGGGCCATGCGGCCAGCTTCGCCGACCGCCTTCGCAGCCACCCCATCATCCTGCCCACGGTGGATAGCAGCGTGCGCATCGGCTTCGACGCGTTGGCCGACCGCCTGGGCGTGCGGCCGCAGATCGTGGCGGAAGTGGAAGACATGGCGATGATGCGACTGCTTGCCCGCGAGGACATCGGCCTGGCGGTTCTGCCGCCGATCGTGGTCAAGGACGAGATCGCCGCTGGCGCACTGATGGAAGGCGATCAATTGCCGGACATCGTGGAGACCTTCCATGCGGTGACCATGTCGCGACGTTTCCCGAATCCTCTGCTCAGGCTTCTGCTTCAGCCCCCGACCAGGCCAGACAGTCCGTGATGCCACTCGGTTGTCCCAGGCGTGGCGCGCTGTAGACCCGCATGCGACGCGGCGCTTCTACCGGATCCGGCACCGGCAAAAACGTCTGTCGGGCAATCTGCCGCGCTTGGTCGCGCATTGCGGTCTGCAAGAGCTGCGCGTTTGCCGATGGCCGACGTGCTGAGCTTGCGTCGGATGCCCTGATCTATCGCCACGCTGGCCACTGGGCACGGTTCGCAGACCCGCAACGCACGGCCGATGCTCGGCCTGCGTCACCGTTGCTTGATGTTGCAACGCATGGCGAGTGCCACTGATGCGCCAACAAAAAAGCCGCGCAGTGCGCGGCTTGATGCATGAGCCGAACTGAAGATGCTCAGCGGACCTTGGCCAATGCCACGCGGGCGTCGGCCATGAACTTCTGTGCTTCCTGCGGTGTGGCCAGATTGGCGGCGAGCTGGCTGAGCACCTGCTCGATGTCGCTGGAAGCATCCCAGGCTTCATCGCACAGCATGCCGGCGATCGGGCCGAGATAGTTCAGTGCGACCGCTTCCAGTGCAGCGCGGACGCTGTCGTCGGGCCCGGCGCCAGTGGCAACCGGCGCCGCACTCGCGCTTGCGGCAGGTGCGGCAGGTGCGGGTGTCGGCGCAACCGGCGCACGCACCGGCGACGGTGCGCCGCCGAGATCCTGTTCAAAACCGCCCATCAACCACTGCCGCGAGTCGTCGCTCAACAGCGAGGGTTTGCCCAGGCCGGCACCGGGGTCGACCTGGAAGCGCGCCTTCGCCGCGTTGACCATGGTGAGGCGTTGTACCGCCTCATCATTACGCAGCATGCGGAACACCACTTCTTCGATCTGCCCGCTGTTGATGCGGACGATGCAGGAGTGGTTTTCCTCGGTGACGATGAACAGAAAGCCGGACGCCTTCTTCAATGCCAGCGCTTTGAGCTCGCGCAGGATCTCGATCAGCGGACGGAATTCAGTGGACATGGCGTCTTCCTTGCAGCATCAGGTACGGAGTGGGTGACAGCGACTCAGCGTTTACTGAGGCGCTCCATGGCCAACCGGACGCTGTTGGACAAGCGGGAAATGGCGCGCGCCAGGGTACCGATTTCATCTTTGAGGTTGACCTCTGCGATGGTGTGGTTCCACTTGCCCAGGCTCAGTTCTTCGGCCACGGTGGTCAAGTGCTGGATCGGGCGCAACACGCGGCTCCAGATCAAGGCCCACTGCAGGCCGAGCAACAGGGCGCAGACCAGCAGACCGATGCCGGCGATCCACAGCGACTGGCGCACGATCACGCCATTGACGTCGCTTCTGGGATAGGCCGAGACCAGGGTGAAGCCCCAATCGGGTACTTGTTCCTTGGTGACGACCCAATCATCCGGAGTGTCCCTGACGATACGCTCGATGGTGGCGGTGTCGGTGGTGGCACCGGTGGTGGACTGGAAGCGCAGCTTGTTCTTGCTGTCGAACACGGCAATGAAGCCGGAGTCGAGCACCCGACGGCTGCTGACCACGTTTTCCAGCGCCTGGGTGTCTGCCTTGTAACCGACGTACCACGCACCGATCACGCGCTTGTCGTTGCCGGCAAAGATCGGCTCGTAGCCGGTGACGTACGGGTTGCCGAGAATATCGACCACGCCGTAGAAGCTTTCGCCGTTACGCAGCTTGGCGGCGGCCTGGCCGTTCGGATCGAGCACGGTGCCGATGGCGCGGCTGCCGTCGTCCTTCTTGACGTTGGTGGAGATACGCACGAAGTCGTCGCCGGTACGCGAGAACAGCGTTGCGGTACCTTCGTGGATGGCGGTGACCTCGTCGACCAAGGTGAAGGCATTTGCCTGCGAGCGCTGGCCCAGCAGCAGGTCGTTGGCGCTACGATCGGCGACGCGGACGTCGCCGCCAACGCTGGGCGCGCCTTCCTTGTTGGCTTCCCTGCGCAGCTGGCGCATGGAGGAATTGACGCGGTCGAGCATCATCGCGCGGGTGCCCGCGAACAAGGTCTGCAAGGACACCGACTGGCGCTCGATCGCGTCGCCGGTTTCGAACTTGACCCGGTTCGCTTCGGTAATGGCCAGAATGACCGTCAGTGCCACCACCACGACCAGCACCAAGGCCAGCACCGGCAACAGCAGGCGCACCCGCAAAGAGTGACGAAGCATCGCAATTCCCCTGAACGCGTTTAAATGATTGAGTCGAGTGCCGCCGCAGCGCAGTGCGGCGGTTGGACGTAGCCGTTATCGGCTGTCGAACCAGATGCTGAAGCGGCCCCCATGCCGCTTGGCGGTGCATACGATAGCGCAAGCCGATCGGTTTGAGCGCGCGCGTCTATCGCGCGTGTCGCCTCGCGTTCAAGAATGGTGGACCGTATAGCAAAAGCTACCTCCTGGGTGGCGCGCAGGATTGGCAAGCCACCGCTCAGGTCTCCAGCGACAGGATCCCGCGCCGCAGCGCGACGGTGACCGCATGGGTGCGATCGCGCACGCCGAGCTTGCCCAGGATGTTCTTCATATGTGCCTTGACGGTTTCTTCGGAGATGCGCAAGGCACTGCCGATCTGCTTGTTGGAGCAGCCGGTAGCGACCAGGTTCAGCACTTCGGTCTCGCGGGCGGACAGGGCGTCATCGAGCACATGGGCGGCGATATTTTCTGCCACCGAGGCCGGCACATGCCGGCGTTGGCCGCGACGCACGTCGCGGATGGTGTCGACCAGCTCACGGCGCAGCGCGCTCTTGAGCAGGTAACCGCAGGCGCCTGCCTGGAGGGCGCGTACCGCGCGCACGTCGCCGGTGTAGGTGGTCAGCACGATGACCTTGGCGGCGGAGTCGACCTGGCGGATGCGCTGGATGGCTTCGACCCCGTCCACGCGCGGCATCTGCAGATCCATCAGCACCACGTCCGGGCGCAGGCGCGTGTAGCAGGCCACCGCCTGTTCGCCGTCTTCCGCTTCGCCGACCACGCGCATGTCGTGCTCGGCGGCGAGCATGGCACTGAGCCCATCGCGCAGTAGCGGATGGTCGTCTACCACCAGCACGTCGGTTGGTCGGACCATGTCAGCCATTGGAACTCTCCGTGGATCGTGCGGTGTGAACTGGCCACCACCATCGCTTGGCGCGCAGGTAGGCGGCACGGGCGGGCAGGGTGATCTGGATTTCGGTGCCGCTGCCGGGACGCGACCACAGCTGCATCTTGGCGCCGATGCGCTGCGCGCGTTCCTGCATGCCGGTCAGGCCCCAATGCCCGGTGCGGGCGTGGCCGTGCAGCACATCCGGATCCAGGCCGCGGCCATCGTCGCGGATGCGCAGCGTGAAGTCACGAGAACCGTAACGCAGTTCCAGCGCGATGCCGGTGGCATCGGCGTGCCGGTCGGCATTGGCAAGCGCTTCGCGTCCGAGCTGGAACAGCTCGTCGGCCACCAGGTGACGCAAGCGCACGGGCCGGCCTTCGACGGAGACCTGCAGTGCGGCCGTTGGCGGCGGCATGGTGGCGTTACGCGCCCGCTGCAGGGCGGCGGCCAGGTCTTCGTGCAGGGACTGGCTGTCGCGCAAGCCGCTGACGCGATCGCGGCCTTCGGCCAGCGCGTTTTCGGCCAGATCCACCGCCTGTTCCAGCTCCAGCCGGCGCGGATCGTTCCAGGGGAGCGTGCGGCTGGCGGCATGCAGCCGCAGGATCAGCCCCTGGGTGCCCTGCAGCAAGGTGTCGTGCAATTCGCGGGCGATGCGTTCGCGTTCGCGGTAACGCTCTTCCAGACGCGCGCGCAGGCGTGCAGCCACCTGCCGGGTCCGCATGCGCCAGGCGACGCCGAGCGCCAGCAGCAACGCCAGCGCGCAGCAGGCCTTGAATTGCCAGGTTTGGATGAAGGCCGGCTCGATGACGAAGTCCAGGGTGTCGCCGCGTGCATTCCACAGGCCGTCGTTGTTGGCGGCCGCAATACGGAAGCGGTAACGCCCGGGCGCAAGGTTGGTATAGAAGGCCTCGTTGCGGTTGCCGGCGTCCTGCCAACGTGCATCCACCCCTTCCAGCCGGTAGCGGAACCGCACGCGCTCCGGGCGGGTAAGGCTGATCGCGTCGTAGCCGATGCGCAGACGGTCGGTCCATTTGGGCAGGTGCAGGCCGTCCTGACGCGGGTAAGGCCGGTCGTTGGCGACCACGTCGGTGATGAAGACCTTCGGCGCGGTGGGGTTGCGGTAGGTCTGCTCGGGATCGAGCCAGGCCAGGCCCTGGTTGGTGGTGAACCAGAGCAGGCCATCGGCCGCGGCGATCGCGGTAGGCACCGGGGTGGCCTGCTGGGCGACGCCGGGCAGGCCATCCATGATGTCGTACAGGCGCAGCGTGGGGCTGACCACGCCGGTGCGCAGGCTGCGCAGCAATGCCTGCCTGCCGATTTGCACGACGCCGCGATTGCCGTTCAACCAGAAGGTGTCGTGACGGTCGCGCACGATGCCGGTGATGCCCTGCAACACCGGATTGGCCTGATCGGCCAACTGCTGGAAGCGGCCATCGCTGCGGAGCACTGCCAGCCCGCTTTCGCCGGCCACCAGGGTGAGGGCCGCGCTGTGCCAAACGGCGGTGATCGGGCCGACCGACAAGCCGTTGTTGGCGGTGTAGTGCCGCACCTGCCCGCCACGCAGCACGCTGAGCTCACCGGTGACGCTGCCTACCCACAGCGCGCCGTCCGGCGCGGCGAGCAGGACCGAACAGGGTTGGTCCAGCAAGCTGGCAATCGCCTGCCAGCGATGACCATCCCAGCGCTGCGGGCCACTGGCATCGGGACACGCCCAGGGCGTGTCCTGGGCATCGACGGCAAACGCGCGGATCGATCCGGTGCGCACGTCCTGCGGCAGGGGCAAGGCGTGCGTGCGGCCTGCGTGCAGGCGCAGCAGGCGGTTGTCGCCGAGCAACCAGCCGTTGGCGCTGGCGGGCACCTGCAGCACGCTGGCGGGCGCGCCGCGTTGCAGGGCCTGGATGCCGGTGCGCGTCAAGGCCAGCTGACGCTCGTCGCGCAGGACCGCCAGCAACATCGGTGCGCCTGGCGTGGCGACGGTTGCGAAGATCGCCACCGCCGTGGGATGGCCGGGCAGCAATGCCGCCAGCGGCAGCAGGGCGCGATGCCGGAAGCGGTTGAGCCCCAGATTGGTGCCTGCCCAGAGATTGCCTTCGTGGTCTTCCAGCAGCGGGCCGGCAGTGGAGGAGGTCAGACCCTGCAGCGGGCCATAGCGTTCGAGCACCGGCGCAGGCGATGTGGGCTGGGCGACACGGAACACCCCGCCTGCGATGTAGTCGCTGCCCCACAGCGCGCCGTCGCGCATGAAACGGATGCGATGGGCGAACAAGCCGGGAAACTGCTGCCGGTTGCGTGCCACGGCAGGTAACACCGCGCCATGCGTATCGGTGAGCGCGAACACGCCGCGGTGCGGATCGGCGACCCAGATCGTGCCGTCGGGGTGCTCGGCCATGGTGGTGAAGTGCCCGACCTGCTGGCCGCTGGATTCGAAGCGTCGTGCACCCGGTGGCAGCGACAGGATGCGGCTGCCATCGCTCACCCACAGAATGCCGCGGCGATCGCGCAGCAGCCATTGCGCGCTGGATTCCGGGTAGCCCCAGTCGGCACCGGCGCGGTGCCAGCGCCGTCCATCGAACCAGCACAGCCCGCCATCGATGGCGGCCCACAGGCGGCCGCTGCCATCGCGCTCGATGCGGAACACCATCCCATCCGGCACATCCTTGCCGGGCACGAAATGGGTGAGATGGCCGTCTGCCAGGCGATCGATGCCGGCATTGAAATAGCCGATCCACGCGCCGTCGTCCGTGGTCAGCGACAGCGCGGTCATATTGTGCGATGCATAGGCTTCGCCCTCCGGCGCCGCCTGCCGGGTGAAGTGTTCGCCGTCGAACTTGAACAGCCCGAAGCCAGTCGCCAGCCACAGCGCGCCGCCATCGGCTTGCTGGATGTCCCAGATGTCGGCCGGCGCACCGCGCTCGATGCTCCAGGCGGTGTGGTGGAACTGCAGCAGCCCGTCGCGGGTTGCGGCAATGCCGGCTGCGCAGGCGGGACGACAGAGCATGAATAGCCACCACAGCGCCACGACCGCTGCCGGGCGCAAGCGCGACAAGGAACGCGAATGGATGACGGGCTCATGCGGCATCGCATCATTGTCGGGCGGGATCGGGGGAAGCACCACCACCTCTTTCGGGGGAGGCACGTGCGTACCGAGTTGGTTTAGCGACTGACGCAAGCCGCGCGCGTGATGCGGGAACTGTAGGGCAGCGCGCAACGCCTCGACATGCTGCAGCTCGACTGCACCGCATCGCCGTTGCGTTTGCTTCCCGGTCGCCTCGACGCGCCGTTTCGTGTTGATCGCGACATTGAACAGCGGCGCGCTGTCTGATCAGCGCGATGTCTGGCGATGCGTTGCGTTCTCCCGATTCCACTGGCACGGCATCGGGGCATGACGCAGCGCTCTATCGAACGCGTATCACATCCAAGCTGCTGCCCATGGCAAAGACGTGCAAGCACTCCCCCGAAAGAGGGAACGATTCGCCTCACCATCAGGGGTAGGGCAGCAAGGCTGTCCCCGGCACCATGCGGTCATTCCCCCCGGAGACGCCCCATGGCACCTCTGACTGCCGTTGCTTGCCCCGATACGCGTGCTGCAGGGCGCATGCACAGACAGGCACCGCGTGTGCGCGCTGTTGCGCGCGCGATGCAGTACATCGACACGCATCTGTACGAACCTGTCAGCGTGGCGCATCTTGCGCAAGCGGCCTGCATGAGCCGCTTCCATTTCGCACGCGTGTTCCGCGATGCGGTCGGCACCAGCCCAATGGAGTACCTGCGTCTTCGTCGGCTCGAACGTGCCCAGGCGATGTTACGCGAGGGCGGCCACACCATCAGCCAGATCGCGACCGATCTGTGCTTCTTCGATCAAAGCCACTTCGTTCGCAGCTTTCGCAACGCCACCGGTTGCACGCCGGCGCGTTTCGCCGCGCAGACGGCGATGGAGCCGTGCGGCGCTGCCCACATGCCCTCGTCGCAGCGGCGCGGCGGTGAATCGGTTTCACTTTCCATGGAGCAACCCGCATGACCACTGCAACTGCCGTACCCGGCACATCCTTGCTATCGCCCGGCGATCACGCCCTGATTCTGATCGACCATCAATCGCAGATGGCATTCGCCACGCACACCATCGACATTTCGGCGCTGCGCAACAACGTGTCTTTGATTGCCAAGGGCGCCAAAGGGTTCGAGGTGCCGGTGATCCTGACGACCGTCGCTGAAAAGTCGTTCTCCGGCCCGTTGTTCCCGGAGCTGCCGGACATCTTTCCCGGTGAGCCGGTATTCGACCGCACCAGCATGAACGCCTGGGAAGACCAGGGGGTGATCGATCGCATCAACGCAATCGGCAAGCGGCGTCTGGTGATCGCCGGTCTCTGGACCAGTGTATGCATCGTCGGCCCGACACTGTCGGCGATCGAACAAGGGTTCGAGGTGTACGTCATCACCGATGCTTGCGGCGACGTGAGCGATGAAGCGCACGAACGTGCAGTCACGCGCATGGTGCAGGCCGGCGCTGCGCCCATGACCAGTGTGCAGTACCTGCTGGAATTGCAGCGCGACTGGGCACGTGGCGACACCTACGCGCTGACCACCGGCATCGCACGCGCACATGCCGGCGGCTATGGCATCGGCATCCAGTACGCCAAGAGCATGTTCGGTGCGCAGGAAGGCGGGCATTGAACGCATCGGCACCACGTGGCACCGCCGGACTTTCGTCAGCGTTGCTGATGCTGCGCATCGCTGGCGGCGGCTTCCTGCTGCCGCATGGGTTGGGCAAGTTGCTGGGCTGGTTCGGTGGACCGGGCTTGACCGGATTTGCCGCTGAGTTGCAGCAGTTCGGCTTTCCATCCGCTGCACCGTTGCCGCTGCTGCTGGCCCTGGTGCAGACCCTCTCCGGGCTGGCCGTCTTGCTGGGGGTGTGGACGCGTGCCAGCGCCGCACTGGCAGTGCTGTTCATCGCAACCACCGTGCTGGTTGCCGTGCCCAAGGGCTGGTTCTGGATGCACGGTGGAATGGAATACCCGCTGATATGGATGTTGGTGTTGCTGGCACTCGCTGCGGCCGGTGCTGGCGACTGGTCGCTGGATCGCCTGCGTAGGCGTGTGCCATGAGCCACATGCCAGGCAAGCACGATGCCGGACGACGCTTGTGGATGCAGGGCGCCGCAGCCGGTCTTGCGTTGGGTGCATTGCCGGCTGCCTCGTCTGCATCAGGGAAGTCTCCAATGCTCGATCTCGTCGTTTGCAATGCGCGCATCACCACGCTCGATCCGCGCCAGCCCAGCGCCACCGCCATCGCCGTTGCCGATGGACGCATCGTGGCAGTCGGCGACGATGCGCAGATCATGGCCTTGGCGAAGGGCGTGCGCACCATCGATGCGCAGGGGCGACGTCTGCTGCCCGGCCTCAACGACAGCCACACCCATCTGATCCGTGGTGGTCTGAATTACAACCTGGAGCTGCGCTGGGATGGCGTGCGCTCGCTGGCCGATGCGATGGCGATGCTGAAGGCGCAGGTCGATCGCACGCCAGCGCCGCAGTGGGTGCGCGTGGTCGGCGGTTTCACTGCGTACCAATTCGCTGAGAAACGCCTGCCCACGCTCGAGGAGATCAACGCCATCGCGCCGGACACGCCGGTGTTTCTGTTGCATCTGTACGATCGTGCCTTGCTCAATCGCGCCGCGCTGCGCGCCTGCGGCTACGACAAGACCACCCCGGATCCGCCGGGCGGGCGCATCGAGCGCGACAAGCTGGGCAACCCCACCGGCTTGCTGCTGGCCAAGCCCAACGCGTTGATCCTCTACGCCAGCCTGGCCAAAGGCCCGCGCTTGCCGCTGGAATACCAGGCCAACTCCACTCGCCATTTCATGCGCGAGCTCAACCGGCTCGGGATCACCTCGGTGATCGATGCCGGCGGCGGTTTCCAGAACTATCCGGAGGATTACCAGGTCATCGAACAGCTGCACGCGGCCGATCAACTGAGCGTGCGCATCGCCTATAACCTGTTCACCCAGAACAAGGGCAAGGAGGTCGACGACTTCCGCGGCTGGACCGAATTACTGCCGGTACGCAAGGGCGATGACCTGCTGCGTCACAACGGCGCCGGCGAGATGCTGGTGTTTTCTGCTGCAGACTTCGAACAATTCAGCGAGCCGCGCCCAGAGCTGCTGGCGGAGCTGGAACCCGAGCTGGAGCAAGTGGTGCGGCTGCTGGTGGAAAAGCGCTGGCCATTCCGTATCCATGCAACATACGACCAAAGCATCGCGCGCATTCTCGATGTCTACGAAAAGGTCAACGCCGACCTCCCGTTCGATGGCCTGCATTGGTTCATCGACCATGCCGAAACGATTACCCCGCGCAATATCGATCGCATTCGCGCCTTGAACGGCGGCATCGCCGTGCAACATCGCATGGCCTACCAGGGCGAGGCATTCGTGCAGCGCTATGGCATGCAGGCCGCAAGGCAGACGCCGCCAGTGCGACGCATGCTCGCAGCGGGAATTCCGGTCGGCGCGGGCACAGATGCCACCCGCGTGGCCAGCTACAACCCGTGGGTGGCGCTGTCGTGGCTGGTCACCGGCCGCACGGTGGGCGGTCTGGCCCTGTATGGCGACGAGAATCTGCTCGATCGCGAACAGGCACTGCGGTTGTGGACTCAGGGCAGCGCCTGGTTTTCCGGTGACGAGACCAACAAGGGCACCTTGGCGGCGGGGCAGTTGGCCGACTTCATCGTGTTATCTGACGATTACTTCCGCATCGACGAAGCGGCCATCGCCGACATCACCAGCGTGCTGACCGTCCTGGGCGGGCGTGTCGTGCATGGCGAGGGCGACTTTGCCGCGCTCGCCCCCACGCTACCGCCTGCCATGCCGGACTGGTCGCCGGTGAATCGGTTCGGCGGCTACCAGGTCGGAGGCAGGGTGAGCGGGCTAGCCGCTGCGCCGCACGCGCATGCGCACGGCCACGCGTGTCGAGCCCACGGCGCGCACGCGCATGCGGGGCTGCATGCTGTCCCAACCGATGATCTACGTAGCTTCTGGGGCGCCTTGGGATGCGCGTGCTTCGCGTTCTGATGGCGTTTTCCCCGGCACCTCTGCGTGCCTGTGCGTTGGGTGCGGCGCACCCCCGCGTCGTTTGTTTCATCCCATTGCCTGGAGTCTTGCCGCGATGACTGTTTCTGCCGCACCTGCCGAAGGTGGTGCCTGGGCGCCGCTGCGTGAGCCGGTTTTCCGCGCCTTGTGGCTGGCGATCCTGGGCAGCAACATCGGTACCTGGATCAACGATGTCGCCGCGTCCTGGGTGATGGCCGAACAGACCGGCTCGCCATTGATGGTGGCGGCGGTGCAGTCGGCCACCACCTTGCCGGTGGTGTTATTGGCACTGGTCGCCGGCACGCTGGCCGACATCGTCGACCGTCGTCGCTACCTGCTGTTGACCCAGGCCTGGATGCTGCTGGTGGCCGGTACGCTTGCGTTATTGGCACATCTGCAGTTGCTGACGCCCTGGGTCTTGGTGGCGCTCACCTTTGCAATGGGCGTGGGCGCAGCAATGGCGATGCCGGCGCAGGCGGCGATCGTGTCGGAACTGGTACCGCGCCCGATGCTGGCTTCGGCGGTGGCGCTCAATTCGATCGGCATGAACATCGCGCGATCGATCGGCCCGGCCGTGGGTGGGCTGATCGTGGCGCAATTCGGCCCGCCGTGGGCCTTTCTGCTCAACGGGCTGACCTTTGGCATGATGCTGTACGTGCTTTGGCGGTGGCGCCGCGATGTGCACGCCTCGGCGCTGCCGCCGGAGAGCTTTGGCGCAGGCCTGCGCGCAGGGTTGCGCTACGCCGCGCGCGCCGGCCGCCTGCAGGCGGTGCTGATCAAGGCCGCCGGCTTTTTTGTGTTCGCCAGCGCATTGACCGCGCTGCTGCCGTTGGTGGTCCGCCGCGACATGCAGCTGGGCGCCGGCAGCTACGGCGTCTTGCTGGGCTGCATCGGCTTCGGAGCGATCAGCGGCGCCTTGCTGTTGCCGCGCCTGCGTGCGCACTACGACCGCGATCTGTTGGTGTTCGTTGCCACCCTGGTGTGCGCCGCATCGCTGCTGGGGTTGGCGTTGTCGCGGCTGCTTGGCGTGTTGTGCGTGGTGATGGTGGTGAACGGCCTGGCCTGGATCACGGTGCTGTCGTCGTTGCAGATCGCCGCACAGACCGCCGTCCCTGCGTGGGTGCGTGCCCGTGCATTGTCGCTGTACATCGTGGTGTTTTCCGCAGGCATGGCCAGTGGCTCGCTGTTATGGGGTGCGTTGGCGCAACGCACGTCGATTGCCACAGCACTGCAGATCGCCGCTGCCGGTGCAGTGATCGCCGCGCTATTGGTCAAACGCGCGCGGATTGCCGGGACCGAACAGCTGGACCTCGCCCCCGGTGGGCATTGGCCTGCACCTGCGCAAGTCGATCGCGTCGAGCACGACCGCGGCCCGGTGCTGGTGACAGTGGAATACCGTATCGCTGCCGAGGCACGCGTCGCGTTCTTGCAGTTGATAACACAACTGGGCAATGCGCGCCGCCGCGATGGCGCCGTGGTCTGGGGCATCGCCGAAGACGCTGCAACGCCGGGTGTGCAACTGGAATACTTCATCCTTGCCTCATGGCTGGAGCATTTGCGGCAGCACGAACGCGTTACCGGCGACGACCGCCAATTACAGGAACAGATCCGCGCCCTGCATCACGGCGAGCGCGCGCCGGTGGTGCTCCACTTCGTCGGTGGCGGTGGTGCTGCGCTGCCGCCGCACGCGCACTCGGATATCTGATGCCCGTGGACTGGAAGTTCATCAGTGGTGTCGCGTTGGGTGTGGCAATCGGCTTCGGCTGCCGTATGGCCGGCATTCCATCGCCTGCTCCGACGGCTTTGGTCGGCGCGCTGCTGGTGCTGGCAATGACGTGCGGCTACGCACTGGCCGACCGCTTTCTGGCCAAGCGTGCCGCCAAGAATCTGGGGCATTGTGGCGGGCCCAACGGCCGCGTGGGCCGGCAGGGCGACGTATGAGCCTGGCAGTGCTCGGGGTACTGCTCGCATTGGCGATCGGCATCGGCTGCCGGTTGCTCGACTTGCCGCTGCCCGCTCCGCCACGTCTGACCGGTGCATTGCTCGTCGTGGCGATGAGCGGCGGATTCCTGCTGGCTGACTGGTTGCTGCGCTGAAGCAGCACGGTGTCGGGACCACGCCGCGTGTCCTGCAAGCGGCAAGCGCTAGATGCCCTCAGCCAGCCAAGATTTCGATCAAGCCTGCGAAGCGCAGCGAACAGCAACGACTCTCACCATCAGGCAGACATGGCCGGTGTGCGAATCGGCAACGCGCTTGGAAAAACCTAGCGGAGCGGCAACCCCGGCACCCCCGCTGACAGGATGCCGTGCGCATGCAGGGCGGCGTCCAGCTCCGCCGGGATGGTATCGCCGCTGCCCATGCGCAGGACCACGACCTGCAGACCGACGCCGACCAACTCCACTACGACGGCCTGCTGCTCGCCCAGCGTCTGCGGCCAGGCGCGCCGTTGCGCATCCCGGCGCGCCAGTTCCACCACCGCGGTGGGCACGTCCGACGCCAGCAGCAGCACGTCGGCCAGGTTCAGGGCGCGCAAGGCATTGAGCGTCAGCAGGCCCGGATCGCCCGGGCCGGCACCAACCCATTGCACGCTGCCGCGCGCCGGAACGCTGTCCACCGCCTCCAACGCGGCGGCAAAGGCCGCTTCGGCGGCGGCGGTATCGCCGGCCTGCAGCAATTGCGGCACCTGGCCGTCGATCACCTGATCGAACCAGCGACGCCGCCGGTTCATGTCCGGCAACTGCTGACGAATGCGCTCGCGATGCTGGGCGAACAAGGCCGCCAGCATACCGACCGACGCATGCAGTTCGCGCTCCAGTCGCTCGCGCAGTCGGCGCGCCAGCATCGGCGCCGCGCCCGCCGACGAAATCGCAACCACCAGCGGATCGCGGTCGACAATGGCCGGTACCTGGTAGGTGGAGAGTTCGGCATCGTCCACGACATTGACCAGGCGCTGGCGTGCGCCGGCCGCTGCGGCGACACGTTGATTCAGCTCCACATCGTCGGTGGCCGCGACGACCAGCCACACGGTGTCGATCCAGCCAGGATCGAACTCGCCTGTCATCTGTTCAAAGCGCCCGGCCTGCAGCAGCTGGGCAAGTTCGGGCGAAAGCGCGTGCGCATACAGTCGGATGTGCGCACGCGCCTTGAGCAGCGCCAGCACCTTGCGTGTGGCGACTTCGCCGCCACCGATGACCAGTACGGCGCGCCCCTGCAGGTTGGCGAACAACGGGAACAACGGCATCCGACACACTCCGAAAAGATGGCTCGCACCAGCGCCATGTTGCATGGCACCATCGGGCCACGTCCAGCGGCCTGGATTACGCGCTGCTGGATTTCGGGCCGCAGCAATGGCCATTTCCGGCAGGCAGTACGCAAGGGCAGGGGCGGCGTTACACCGACGGCGTATTCGCGCACGCCAACGGACGTGCGCGCTTCCATGTCACGCCATATCGCAAGGTGGCCGAGGCCACTTCGGCACGGTTTCCGATGCGGCTGTTGACCGGCCGTCTGCGCGACCAGTGGCATGGCATGTCGCGCACCGGGCGGGTGGCGGCGGCATTCGCGCATAGTCCCGAGCCGACGCTGCGCATGCATCCAGGCGATGCGCAACGGCGTGGTCTTGTGGCCGGTGAACTGGTGCAGATCGCAAGCAAACGCGGCGCGCTGGTATTGCCGCTGGAACTGTCGGACGAACTCCGCTCGGGCACGGTGTTTGCCCCCATGCACTGGAGCGGGCAGAGCCTGTCCAGCGGCGGCATCAACGAAGTCAGCACGCCGGCAGTGGATGCGCGTTCGCAACAGCCCGAGCTCAAACACACGGCCGTGCGGGTGGAAAAGAGCACGTTCGGCTGGCATCTGCTGGCGGCGCGGCGCGGGGATACAATCGCCTTGCAGCAGACGTTGCAGCCACTGTTGCGCGACTGCGGCTATGCTTCGCTGCGCCTGCATGCCGAGCCATTGGGCGGCAGCAGGCAGCATGCATCCGGGGATTGGGTCGTGCTGCATGCCGCCTGCGAACGCGCGCCCGATGCCACGTGGATGGATCGCCTGGTCGCCGCCTTGCATCTGCCGGCCGGCACGGATGTGCTGGAGTATCGCGACCTGCGCCGCGGGCTGATGCGCCGCGTTGGCTGGCGCATGCACGACGGGCATCACCATATCGACGGCGTGCTGCTCACTGCCGCGCAACCCAGCGACGCCAAAAATCGATCGTTGCTGGCCACCGCATTGGCTGGCAAGCCGTGGCATGGTGCGCGGCTGTCGGTGTTCGCGCATACCCACAGCGCAGCTGGCGATCCGATCGTGTGCACCTGCATGCATGTCTCGGCCGCCGCGATTCACGCCGCCATCGACGAGGGCGCCGACCTTGCGCAACTCAAGCAACGCCTGGGCTGCGGTACCGTGTGCGGCTCGTGCGTGCGCATCCCGAAGATTCCCTGCCTAGCCTCTGGGCCAGCCGCATCCGTGCGTGGACGGCATGCATTGGCAATGGTTCCGGCCTGGTGTCAACGTCGGCCAGTGGTACAAGCCTGCACACAACCGCAAGGTCTTTCGCAGGGTGTATCGACGTGGCGCGTTGAAGGCGTGTCAGTGCGCGCCCAGATCCGCGCGCAGTCTGTGTGCGTGCATTGCCTGTTTCGACCTGTGGCTGCGCCGCTCTGAGCGTGCCCGTAGCGCATTGGCCGAGCGATCTTGCGGTATCGACAGCACGCGCCTTGCGAGGCGCGGTGCACGCCATCACCGAGGCGATGGCCTCACGCGGCGATCTGGTGGGCCGAACGCCGACGGCTGATTCCTCGCCGTACGTGGCAATCAGGCGACGCGAGATCGGAGCACGCCCGCAGCAGCGGCGGGCAGTTGATCCAGGCACAGCAGCTGATCCTGCGACGCCTGCGCAAGCTGTCTGGCGGCTGCGGCATCGCAGCAGCGCCCTTTGATAGCGCGATCCACCCAATAAGGAGGCCCGATCGTCCGGCGATGCGAAGGTGTGCAAGATTTGCGCAGCGAGCGCAGCCATTTTTTCCTGCATCCATCCGCGATGCACCGCGGGACTTGCCTTTCCGGGTTGGCACGAATGTTGCGGTTAGCCCATTACCCAGGCGTAACCGAAGCATCGAGAGGAGGCACAGTGGAAGACGGACAAAACACGACCCGTAGCCGGCGCGGCTTTGCCGCATTGGATCCGGAGAAGCGCCGCCTGTTGGCGAGTAGCGGTGGCAAAGCCGCGCATGCCAGCGGCAATGCGCACGAATTTACTAGCGACGAAGCGCGCGAAGCTGGTCGTAAGGGTGGCCAGGCCGTAAGCCGCGATCGCGATCACATGTCGCGGATCGGCAGCAAGGGCGGGCGTTCCAAGCAGGCCAAGCCGCAGGAAGAATCCGCTTAATCCAGCCATCGGCGTGCCATGGCGCGCCTGTTCGGGAGCGGATCTTGCGAGAGGCTGGGTATAGGCGCTACGCCCATGCGGCCTAGCGCCTGTGCTGTTTTTGGTTTGAAGCAAACCGATTTGTGCGCGCGATAATGCGCAATCGATTGCAAATTTTTGTACGCAATCATCGCGTGTGATGTTCTGTGCACCTTGAAAGATCCACGAGCGCCTGCGGTGCAATGCGTCGTGCACAAGCGAGAAATTTTTGCAGCCCTGCATGATGTCCGACATCGATTGCACGGAGAAATTTCACTCCAGCCCTGCTGCAGCTCCTAACCTCGGCAGGATTTGCACCCCCCCGGATTGCGGGCTCACCGCACCGCCGCCGCGTGAAGTGTCCCCGCGATCGGTAGCCGAACGCATCGACCTCAGGTGGTCAGCGTGGTCGGCGGCCCTGCGTTGCATGCAGGTCCTGAGGGATCGCCAGGCAGGTCCTCAGTTCTGTTTTGACCGCATACAAACAGTCTGTGGATGGCGGGGTCGCAGCGCCGTCGCGCCATGTCTATGGCACGTAGACGGCGCACGCAGCGTTCACCTGGAACAGTCACATCTTTCATCCGCGCCGCTGCAGGCTGGACATATCGCAAACAAACAGGAGAACCCCATGGCCGAACCCCAAGAAAACCTGATGGACTGGCTGCGCGATGCGCATGCAATGGAGCAGCAGGCCGAGCAGATGCTCAAGGCCCAGGCCGCACGCATCGAGCACTACCCCCAGCTCAAAGCCCGCATCGAGCAGCATCTGGAAGAGACGCTGGGGCAACAGCGCTTGGTCGAGTCGTGCATCGAGCGCCTGGGCGGTTCACCGTCGATCATCAAGGACGCCATGGGCAAGATGGCCGCCTTCGGGCAGGCGATGGGCGGCATGACCACCTCCGACGAAATCGTCAAGGGTGCGATGGCCAGCTACGTGTTCGAGAACCTGGAGATCGCCACCTACACCGCGTTGCTGGGTGCCGCCAAAACGGTAGGCGATACCGAAACGCAGCGCGTGTGCGAGCAGATCCTGCCCCAGGAGCAGGCCATGGCCGATTGGCTACTGGCGCATCTGCCGGAGTTGACTGAAGAGTTCCTGGTACGCGACGCCACCCCAGGGGTTACCGCAAAGAAGTAAACGTCGGCTACGTCAGCTTGCATCGGCCCCGCAGTGCGGGGCCTTTTTGCTTCTGCGTGCAGAGCGCTTACCCTTGGCGCTTTCCTCGCACCGGTGTCTGCAATGACGACCAACCCAACGTATCCGATCGGCACGCCCGGGCAACCGTGGGGCGAGCCGGAACGCGCCATGTGGCGCGCACGCCAGCTGCAGCAGCGCAGTTATGCGGACGATGTCGTGCAGCAGATCGCCACCCTGGCCGAGCAATACCAGCGCGTGCAGTACGGCACCATTGCCCATGCGCAAGGGGAGTATCCCTTGCTGGCACTACGAAGCGAGCAGTGGGACGACAGCCTGCCATGCGTGTTGGTTACTGGAGGCGTGCACGGCTACGAAACCAGCGGCGTGCAAGGTGCGCTGCAATTCCTGCAGCAACGTGCTGCCGACTACGCAGGCAGCTGCAATGTACTGGTGGCGCCGTGCATCAACCCATGGGGTTATGAGCGCATCCAGCGCTGGAATGCCGATGCAGTGGATCCGAATCGCGCGTTTCGCAACAACAGCCCGGCCGAAGAGTTGGCTGCGCTGATGCGGGTGGTGGCTGCGACCCCCGGGCGAATGCTGGTGCATATCGACCTGCACGAAACCACCGATAGCGACGAGAGCGAGTTTCGCCCAGCGTTGGCGGCGCGCGACGGTGCGGTGTTTGTGCCGGGAAGCATCCCGGACGGGTTTTATCTGGTGGGCGACAGTGAAGATCCGCAGTCCGCCTTCCAGCAGGCGGTGATCGCGGCGGTGGCCGAGGTGACGCATATCGCGCCCGCCGATGCGGATGGGCGGCTCATCGGGGCACCGGTGGTGGGGCATGGGGTCATCAATTATCCGGTGCGGCGACTGGGCCTGTGCGCCGGTGTCACCGATGCGCGGTATCGCACGACCACCGAGGTCTATCCGGATAGCCCGCGCGCCACACCCGACCAATGCAACGCTGCGCAGGTCGCGGCAATTTGCGCGGCAATCGACTACGCATTGGCGCAGCACTGAGGGCAGGGCACTCAGTGCAGCTGACAAAACGACTGTGCAGCCGCCAGGCGGGCGCTGCCGGTGCTCGGAGCCGGCATGTCCCACGCGTACACGCCGGTTCCTCCGCGCCGTCCACGCCTACCTGACGACTGTTCGCTGCGTTGTGTTAGCCGCTCTCAGGCACGTACGCGGCAGGGTTGGCCGGCAAATCCCTGTACGCCGCGCGCAGCGATTGCTCGCGTGCGGATTCGGGCCAGGGTTCTGCGGCTACGTCGCATGTGTGCGACGCGTCTGCACGGCCGTGCATCGTCGCAGCATGGACCGGCGCGTTGCCTGCATGGCCAGCAGAGGACGGGCCGCACGCATGCGGCCTTGCGCGTACAGCGCGTAAACTACGCTTTCATAAATTGCACGAGCGCAGATCCATGCAACACGCTGCATTCAATGGCGCACGCAGGCGCGTGTTGGCTGGCGTGGTCGGGTTGACGCTCAGTGGTGGCGCGTTTGCACAACAGACCAACCCGAGGAACACCATGGCGCAGGACAGCAGCTGGCACGCCGGAACCTGGCTCAACCGGCCGAAGACATTCGCTATCAACGGCGACACGTTGGATGTGGTGACCGACCAGGCGACCGACTTCTGGCGCAAGACGCACTACGGGTTCACCCGCGACAGCGGGCACTTTCTGGGCATCAAGGCCGGCGCAGGCTTCACCGCGCAGCTGCGTGTGCGCGCGCAGTACGAAGCCTTGTACGACCAGGCCGGCATCATGGTGCGCGTGGACGAGCGGCACTGGGTCAAGGCCGGGATCGAACTCAGCGACGGGCGTGCCATGCTCAGCAGCGTGTTGACCAACCCGGTATCGGATTGGGCCACTGGTCCTTACGAAGCCGACCCCAAGGATTTCTGGATCCGTGCCACGGTTGCCGACGGTGTGCTACGCCTGCAGGTCTCTGCGGACGGCCGTCACTGGCCGTTGGTGCGGCTATGTCCATTCCCGATAGCAAACGCCTATCTGGTCGGGCCGATGTGCTGCACGCCCGAGCGCGCCGGACTGAAGGTGCGGTTCTCCGATTGGGCACTGAGTGCGCCGTCAGGCAAGGACCTGCACGATCTCAGTTGAGCGGGCCTCGCTGCATTGCAGGCAACAGGTTGGACGTGCATCGCATTGCCAGGCATCGTGTATGCAACCGCACAGCGGCGCGGTGCGATTGCCTGTCCGGCAGGCTCCGCGCGCCGCCGCGGCGTTACGGCAGGCGCTGCACCGCCGCGGTGTGTTTGACGTAATCGGCCACCAGATGCGCTTCCATGGGTCTGGCCAGCAGATACCCCTGCGCTTCATCGCATCCCCAACTCCGCAGCAAGGCAATCTCATCGGCGTGCTCGATGCCCTCGGCCACTGTGCGATAACCCAATGCATTGGCCAGGCGCACCACCGCCTCGGCGCGCATCTGCATGCCGGTTTTGGTGGCGATGCCAGTCACCAGCGACCGGTCCAGCTTGAGCACATTGACCGGCAACTCGGTGAGATAGCCGAAATTGCTATAACCGGTGCCGAAGTCGTCGATGGCCACGCTCACGCCTGCATCGCGCAACGCGCGCAGCCGCGGCACCGCTTCGACATTGCTGCGCAGCCAGCGCCCTTCGGTGATCTCCAGCTCGATGCATGTGGTGGGAATCGCCAGATCCTTGCAGCGGTTGATCACATCCGCTGCCAGATTGATGTTGCCGAAATCGCGCGACGACAGGTTGATGGAGATAGAAAAATCCAGGCCCTGGGCACGCCACTTCGCCAGCTGTACCAAGGCGCTTTCGATCACCCAATTGGTGACCGTGCACATCAGTGCGGTTTTTTCGAAGAGCGGGATGAACTCGTCGGGACCAATCGGGCCGAGGCTGGCATGATGCCAGCGCAGCAACGCCTCGAAGCCGGTCACCGATAGGTCTTCAAGATCGATGCGAGGCTGGAACACCAGCCGGAAATCGCCAGCGTCCAGTGCCTGTTCGGCATCCAGTGCCAAGCGGTAGGAGCGCTGGATCGCATCGTCGTGCGAAGCGCTATACCAGCACACGATGGCATGGTTATTGATGGCATCGCCCAGCGCCACCAAGCCCTTGCGCATCACGTCGTTGGTGTCCGGCTGCTGCGGGGCAAAGCGCACCACACCGGCATGAAAGGTCAGCGACATCGGTACGCCGGCGGCATCCACCGGCTTGAGCAGCATGTCGCGCAGATCCAGCAGCAGGTCTTCCATCTCGTCCGGCGCGGAGTTGAGCAGGAAGAACGCAAAGCGCATCGAGGCCACGTGGTACACCGTCGCCTTGCCGCGCAAGGCGCGCGTCAACACATAGCTGGCGTGGCGAACCAATTCTTCCAACGGCTGCATGCCCAGCGCCTGGCGCGCCTCGTTGGCGGCCTGGGTATCGTAGACCTCAATAAATGCAGCAATGGTGGGCACGCTATGGCTGCCGAAGGCGAGGGCGTCCAGATCCGATTGCAGCTGACGCGTATTGAGCAAGCCGCTATGCGGTTCGCGCCTGCCTGCACCGAACTGCAATTCCAGTTGTGCGGCAGCCACATTGGCGAACATCAGCAGTTGCTGGTGCTCCTGGCTCGCCAGCCGGCGCTCGCGTGTGTCGATCACGCACAGGGTGCCGGAAATGCCTGTCTGCGGGGCACCCACCGGCACACAGGCGATAAAGCGCGCGGGCAAGCCGGGGAAGGCGGCATCGCCCAGTTTGATTTGCGCAAGCGTTGCATGCTCGATCAACTCGGTCACGCCATTGGGCGCTGCCGGAACCTGCTGGCACAACTCCATCGCCTGCTCGACATGACTGCTGCTGATACCACGCGCTGCCAGCACGCGTAGGCGCCCGCCCTCGGTGATGGTCAGCGCAGCAGCCGGCGAAACCAGGGCATGGCAAAGCAATCGTGCGATTTGCTCGAGTGGCTCCATGCCACCCAGGTCGATCGGCACGCCTGACCAGTCGAAGTGGCGATCCTGCGGTTTGTCGTCCGGGGCTAGCGTCATGGCGTCAGGTTCCGTGTCGAAGATCACACTGCACCGCTACTAGAAACAAACCGGGGTCATCGATAGGTGATGAGGTCTGCACGATTCGTACATTCCCTATCAGCGTTGGGGTAGTTCCACGCGGTAAACAAGCTGGCAGCCCCGACAATAACTGCTGCCGCTGCGCCTGAGTTATACAAATACCGCACTCCCCAATCGGTGTCGACCGGTGCAGTGGTCTTACTCATAAAAGCGAACTCATAAATTGGCGGGAGCGTCTGCAAGCGCATGTATCGAACTTTTGCGACGCAGCAAGTTTCACTGAAAACGATTGTTACAAGGCACTACTGCGCCGAGTTTTAACGACGCATCAGCCTGGTTTTAATAATCCAGCCTCATCCAGTCGATGCCTTTGAAAAAGTCGGTAAGTTCCTGTTTTGTTAGTGAAGCAGTTGGTTCGTGCATCGTGAGCTTTTACTGCTGAGGTCGCGAAAGTGCAATTAACGAGCACGAGCAAATCAGTTCACAGAATCGGTGAGTGTGGTGGATGAGTTCAAGCTTAGTGATATTCGACACAGTTTTAGGTCGATTGATTCGCCTATTAATATAGCGTCGCAGTAATTCAGTACTGGTATTAACCGAACTCTTCCTTATTTAGGGGCTTCTGGTTCTTAGCCTTACTGTTGAACTGGCCTGGATTCTTTAAACCGGATCTACCGTCATTCCAATCCCGTCTTTGGAGGCGCGTGCATGGGTGCGCGCTGGTCTCTGCTCGGCAATCAGGGGGAATTCAAATGAATCGTGCATTTGCGCTGGTCTGGAACGCAGCCATTGGTAATTGGGTGGTGACGCATGAGTTGGTGCGTCGGCGTCGCAAGCCTGGCTCTACCCGTCGTCATTTGCCGGCCCTGGTGGTCCTTGCGTTGTGGGCCGCCGCACCAATGCTGGCCTGGGGCGCATGCACGCCGGCCATCCCCGCGGCGGGCGCTACAGTCACCTGCTCGGGTACGCCGGTCACCAGTAACAGCTTTTCCAGTAGCGCCAATAACCTGACCGTGAATGTCGCCTCCGGCAGCCAGATGACCGCAGGCTTGTTGGGCGGCACCGCCATCGCTCTGAGCGGTACCAATTCCACACTCAACAACGCCGGCACCATCGACCCTTCCGTGCTTGGGCTGCTCTCGGTACTGAGCAGCGGCGTGACCATGGGCAATGCCAGCTCCACTGCAGTCACCGTCAACAACTTTGCCAGCGGCACGCTCTACGGCACTGGCGGCCTGCTCGGCGCCAATCTGCTCAATCTCGACGGCATGGCGCTGGGGCTGACGTCGGCCAGCAACGGGACGGTGCAGATCAACAACGCCGGCGTGATCGATAGTCGCCCGTTGCTAGGGCTGTCGATTTTGGGGCCTGACACGCCGGTGATCGCAGTGACCGGTGGAGGCACCGTCAACGCGGTCAATACCGGCACCATCAACGGACGGGCGGGCTTTCAAAGTTCGGCCACCGGCAATACGTTCGTCAACTCGGGCACCATCAACGGCAGTGTTTCGATGGGGGCGGGCAGCACCAACAGCTTCACTGCAGTCACCGGTGGCAGCGTCAACAGCGGCGGGGGGCTTGCACTGGAATTGCTTGGCCCCGGCGGTCTGCTGAGTTTCGCACAAACCGGTGTGGTGGATGGAGGCCTGGGCGGAAACAACACGCTGATCCTGCAAAATTCTGCAGTCGGAACCGGCAGCGGTAGCGCCGGCACCGGGACGTTGAGCACTGCGCAATACATCAATTTCGGCAATTTGCGCGTCAATAGCGGCACCTGGTCGGTGGGCGGCGCGAGCAACTTCGCCAACAGCGCGCTCAATGGCGGCGTGCTGCAGTTCGCCAATGCTGCGCAGTTGGGCAGCACCATCACCGCCAACGGCGGCACGCTCGAAGCCACGGCTGCAGGCCTGACCCTTGCACCGACCAATGGCATTGCGCTTGGCGCGGGCGGCCTGACCGTACAGGGCACCAATAACCTGACCGTCGGCAGCCCAATCACCGGCACCGGCGCGTTGACCAAGACCGGCACCGGCGGACTGGCGCTGACCGGTACCAGCACGTTCAGCGGTGGCGTCAACCTCGTCAATGGCGCGTTGACGGTGGGTGCCAACAGCGCCTTGGGCACCGGCACGGTCACCGCATCCGGCGGCAGCGTATTGGCAGGTGCCGCGGTGAACCTGGCCAATGCGTTTTCGCTGAGCAACACGGTTGGTATTGGAGGCGCAAACGCGCTGCGACTCGGAGGGGCGGTCAGTGGCACCGGGACGCTCAACAAGGTTGGCGCCGGCACGCTGACCTTGGGTGGCAGCAATACATACAGCGGTGGCACCACCTTGGGTGCCGGCAGCGTGCTGCTGGAGACATCCGGTGCGCTCGGCACTGGCACGGTCACGGCGGCAGGCGGTTTGCTGGATAACACTGCGCCGCTGACCCTGACCAACAACGTTGCGCTCACCAATACGCTGGGCCTGGGTGCCAGCGGCAACGCATTGACCTTGAGCGGCACGCTGGCCGGCGTTGGCGGTGTCAATAAAATCGGCACCGGGACGCTTTCGCTCAGCGGCACCAATACCTACAGCGGCGGCACCACGCTCGCAGCGGGCACGCTGCAGCTGGGTACCGCGTCCGCGCTCGGCACGGGCGCATTGAATGTCACCGGCGCATCCAGCCTGAGTACCACTGCGCCATTGACCGTGACCAATGGCATCAGCCTCGCTGCGCCGTTGAACTGGACCGGCACACAAGCGCTGACGCTCAGCGGTGCCATCAACGGTGCAGGCAGTTTGATCAAGAGCGGCACCGGCGATCTCACGCTGACCAACGCCAACACCTACACCGGCGGCACCACGCTCAGCACCGGGCGGCTGGTGGTCGGTTCGAATGCGGCCCTGGGCACGGGCACGCTCGTCGCCAGCGGTGGTGAGCTCGATACCACGGCCGCGTCCACGCTGGGCAACGCGATTGCGCTGACTGGAACCTTGGGCGTCGGCAGTAGCGGCAACGGGTTGAGTCTCACCGGCACCATCAGTGGCGCCGGCGCATTGGACAAACTTGGCGGCGGGACGCTGACGCTGGCTGGCCTGAATACCTACACCGGCGGCACCAGCCTCAACGCGGGCACCTTGCAGGTGACCAGCGGCACCGCACTGGGCACCGGTGCGTTGAATGTCACAGGTTCTGCGACCTTGCAAAACACCGCCGCTGCCGCGCTGAGCAACGCAGTGACGCTGGGCACCGGTGCGCTGACCGTCAATGGTGCGCAAGCGTTGACCTTGGGCGGCGCCATCAGCGGTGCCGGTAGCCTGGTCAAGGCCGGCGGCGATCTCACGCTTAGCGGCAACAACACGTATACCGGTGGCACCGCGCTCAACACCGGCAAGCTCACGGTGGGCAGCAATACCGCGCTGGGTAGCGGGACCCTGACCGCAGCGGCTGGCACGACATTGGACAGCGCGGCAGTGAGCACGCTTGCCAATGCAATTGCACTGGCAGGGCAGCTCACTGTGGGTGGCAGCAACGCGCTCACGCTGACCGGAGGCATCAGTGGCGCCGGCAGCCTGGACAAACTCGGCCCTGCCAGCCTGACCCTCAGCGGCAACAACACCTATCTCGGCGGCACTCGTCTGACGGCAGGCAGCCTGATTCTGGGCAGCGATGGCGCACTCGGGGCGGGCGGCCTGAACGTGAGTGGCGGCCTGCTCGATAGCACCACTGCACGGGTGGTGGCCAACAACGTGGTGCTGGATGCGGATCTGCAACTGGGCGGCAGCCAGGACCTGACCCTCACCGGTGGCATCAGCGGCATCGGTGGCCTGATCAAAGACGGCGCTGCAGCGCTGACGCTGACCGGCGCGAACACCTTCGCTGGCGGCGTGGATCTCAACGCGGGTCGCTTGTCGATCGGCAGCGGCGCGGTACTGGGCAGCGGTGTGTTGACCGCGGCCGGCGGCACGCAACTGCAGGCCACCGCGGCAACCACGCTTGGCAACGACGTGGTGCTGAATGGTGCGTTGTCGTTGACCGGCAACAACACCCTGGGCTTGACCGGCACCGTGAGCGGCACCGGCAGCCTGGTCAAGCAAGGCACCGGAGCGCTCACGCTCAACGGAAACAACAGTTACGCCGGCGGCACCGTGTTGAACGACGGCGCCCTGGCCGTGGGCAGCAATACCGCGCTCGGTAGCGGGGCACTCACTGCCGCCAACGGCACGGCGCTCACCGCAGCGGCTGCGGTGACCTTGCAGAACGCGCTCACCACCAACGGTGCGCTGACGATCGATGGACAAAACCTCACGCTCGACGGCGCGATCGATGGCGCCGGCAGCGTGATCAAGTCAGGCGCGCAAACGCTGACCCTCAACGGCAACAACACCTGGAGCGGTGGGCTGCAATTGCAGAGCGGGTCGTTACTGGTTGGCAGCAATACGGCGTTGGGCGCGGGCACCTTGACCGCCGCAGGCGGTACCACACTGGAGGCAAGCACCGCCGTGGCGCTGGGCAATGCAGTCGCCTTGAATGGCACGTTGACCCTGCCTGGCACGCAGGATATTGCGCTCAACGGCGTGCTCAGTGGCATCGGTGGTATCGATAAGCAGGGCAACGCCACCTTGACGTTGAGCAACGCCAATACCTTCACCGGCGGCGTTGCGCTGGACGCAGGCAGGCTGGTGCTTGGGAACAATGCGGCGCTTGGCGCGGGTGACGTGCTGGTCAACGGCCCTGCCGAACTGGATGCCGTTGCCGCGTTGACGGTAGGCAACAACGTCGTGTTGAACGATCAACTGACGCTGGTCGGCAGCAACGATCTGGCCTTGAACGGCAGCCTCAGCGGCACCGGCAGCCTGATCAAGAACGGCGCCACCACACTGTCGCTCACTGCCAACAACAGCTACAGCGGCGGCACCAGCCTGACCGCAGGCACCATCGCGGTGGGAGCCGACAATGCGCTCGGTAGCGGCGGCCTGTCGGTGCTCGGCAATTCGGTATTGCGCAATGCCGTCGCCGTGGCGCTGGGCAACGACATCGCGCTGGGCGCCGCGCTCACCGTGGATAACGCCGCAGACATGCTGGCCAGCGGTGCCATCAGCGGAAGCGGAAGCCTGATCAAGACCGGCCTCGGCACGCTGACCTTGAGCGGCAACAACGGCTACACCGGCCCGTTGGCGATCCAGGCGGGTACCGTGGTGGCCAGCACTGCGGCTGCATTGGGCAACGCCAGCACTGTCGATGTCGCGGCAGGCGCGCTGTTGAATCTGGCCAACGGCGGCCTGATCAACGCGCTCAGCGGTGCGGGCGGTGTCGATACCGATGCCGGCGCCACGCTCCAGCTGGGTGGCGGCGATTTCGCCGGCAGCCTGGGCGGTGGCGGCAACCTGGACAAGGCGGGGACCGGCACCGTGCGTTTGCTCGGTACCAGTGCGATCGGTGGCAGCACGCAGGTCAGTGCGGGCACGCTCGATGTGGTCGGCAGTCTCGGCACCAGCGCATTGAACGTCGCATCGGGCGGCACGCTGACCGGCACCGGCGCCGCCGGTAATGTGGGTGCGGCCGTGACCATCAGCGATGGTGGCAGGCTTGCATTGACCAGCGGCTCGTCGTTGAGTGTGGGCGCGTTGACGCTGGCACCCGGCGCGTTTGTCGACGTGGCATTGGCCGCGCCGAGCGCAACCCGCTTGCTGGCCGTCAATGGCGATCTCACCCTGGACGGTACGCTCAACATCACCGATCTCGGCGGCTTCGGCACCGGCGTGTATCGCTTGATCGACTACACCGGTGCGCTCACCAACAACGGCATGCTGATCGGCCTGTTTCCGGGCAGCGTGGACATCAGCCAGCTCGCCCTGCAGACCGCCATCGGTCAGCAACTCAATCTTGTGGTGACCGCGCCGGGTAGCATCGTGCAGTTCTGGGATGGTGTGCAGACCACGGCCAATGGCACTGTCGATGGCGGCGCCGGCACCTGGGGTGCGGCCACCAACTGGACCGGCCAGGACGGTAGCGCCAACAGCGCGTGGCAAGGCGACTTCGCAGTGTTTTCCGGTACGGCGGGCACGGTGGGCGTGCAGGGCACGCAGAACATCGGCGGCTTGCAGTTCGTGACCGATGGATATCAGCTGACCGATGCCGGCGCGGGTGCACTGGCGGTGACCGACCCGTTGACCGCCATCCGCGTCGACCCGGGTGCCACGGCGAGCATCGATGTGGCCATCACCGGCACCGGCGGCGTGCAGAAGCTCGACACCGGCACGCTGGTGCTGAGTGGTCCCAACACCTACACCGGTGGCACCGCGCTCGGCGGTGGCAACCTGGTGTTGGGCAATGCACAAGCGCTGGGCACCGGCACGCTGACCGCCGCAGCGGGTACCACGCTCGATACTAACCAAGCGTTGGCGATCGGCAACGCGGTGGTGCTCGATGGTGCATTGACCGTGCCCGGCAGCAACAACCTGGCACTGACCGGCGCCATCAGCGGTGCCGGCAGCTTGATCAAGAACGGCACCTCCACGCTCACGCTGGGTGGCAGCAACAGCTATCTCGGCGGCAGCGTGTTGAATGCCGGCACGCTGGCGGTGGGCAGCAACGCCGCGCTCGGCACCGGCAGCCTGTCGGTGCTGGGCGATGCGACGTTGAGCAATGCCATCGCCCTGGCCCTGGGCAACAACGTCAACCTGGGCGCCAACCTGACCATCGCCAGTGCGGATGATCTGGCGTTGACCGGCGTGCTCAGTGGCGCGGGCGCGCTGACCAAGACAGGTCTGGGTACCTTGACCTTGTCTGGCAGCAACCTGTTCAGTGGCCCGGTGTCGGTACAGGGCGGCGTGCTTGCCACCACCGCCACCGGCACGTTGGGGACGACCGCCAGCGTGGATGTTGCGGCCGGGGCAGGGCTCTCGCTCGGCAGCAATACCGCGTTGAGCAGCGTGACCGGCCTGGGCAATGTCGCGATCCAGGGTGGCAGCACCTTGCAACTGGGCGTTGGCAATGTCAGCAGCACCTTGGCAGGTGGGCTGAACGATGCCGGCAATCTTGAAAAAATCGGCACCGGCACCGTGCAACTCACCGGCAGCAGCGCGATCGGCGGCACCACGCAGGTCACGGCGGGCACGCTGGATGTGGATGGCACGCTGGGCAGTGCCGGTGGCGTCACCGTGGGCACCGGCGGCACGTTGAGCGGCAGCGGCGTGGTCAACGCCGCGGTCACGGTGAATGACGGTGGCCGCCTGGTGGTGACCAGCGGTGCGCTGCTGACCACCGGCAGCCTGAGCATCGCGTCCAATGCCACGCTGGATGCGTTCCTGGGAATTCCCAGCCAGACCGGGGTACTTGCGGTCAACGGCGACCTCACGCTGGATGGCACGCTCAACATCACCGACATCGGCGGCTTCGGCACCGGCGTGTATCGCCTGATCGATTACACTGGCACCTTGACCAACAATGGCATGGGTTTCGGCACACTGCCGGGCACGGTCGACCCCACCCAGCTCACGCTGCAGACCTCGCTGGCGCAGCAGGTCAATGTGGTGTTGTCGGCTTCTGGCAGCAACGTGCAGTTCTGGGATGGCGCGCAGACCGTCGCCAACGGCAGTGCCGATGGCGGCACCGGCGTGTGGACCGCCGGCGCCACCAATTGGACGTCGGTCGATGGGCTGACCAACAGCGATTGGCAGAACAGCTTTGCGGTCTTCGCAGGCGCCGCGGGCAACGTGGGCGTGCAGGGCACCCAGGGCATCACCGGCATGCAATTCATCACCGATGGCTATGTGCTGAGCGATGCAGGCGGTGGCGCATTGAGCGCCAATGCAGCGACCACCATCATCCGTGTCGACCCCGGCGTGACCGGCACCATCGATGTCGCGATCGGCGGCACCGGCACCCTGCAGAAGCTCGACACCGGCACGCTGGTCCTGTCTGGTGCCAACACCTACACCGGCGGCACCGCGCTCGGCGGCGGCAGCCTGGTGTTGGGCAATGCGCAAGCGCTGGGCGCCGGCACGCTGACTGCCGCAGCGGGCACCACGCTCGATACCAACCAAGCATTGGCGCTCGGCAACGCGGTGGTGCTCGATGGCGCGCTAACACTGCCGGGCAGCAACGATCTGGCATTGACCGGTGCGATCAGCGGTGCAGGCAGCTTGATCAAGAACGGCACGTCCACGCTCACGCTCAGCGGCAACAACAGCTATGCCGGCGGCACGGTGCTCAGCGATGGCAGCCTGGCGGTGGCCAGCAACAGCGCCCTGGGGAGCGGCATCTTGTCGGTCACCGGCGATTCGGTGCTGGGCAACGCGGTTGCCGCGGCATTGGGCAACGCGGTCACGCTGGGCGCGGCGCTTACCGTCGACAACCCGGCCGACCTCACGCTTGCCGGCAACATCAGCGGTAGCGGGACCCTGATCAAGACCAACACCGGCGTGCTGACGCTCGACGGCAGCAATACTTACAGTGGTGGCACCACGATCGCTGCCGGCACGCTGGTGGGAGATAGCGCAAGCCTGCAAGGCGCCATCGTCGATAACGCAACCTTGGCGTTCAACCAGGTGGCCGATGGCGTGTTTACCGGTTCGATCACCGGCACTGGCACTATGATCAAGCAGGGTGCCGGCGCACTGCTGCTCAACGGCGCCAATGGCTACACCGGTGGCACCACCATTGCGGCCGGCACCCTGGTTGGCGACACCGCCAGCTTGCAGGGCGATATCACCAACAATGCAGCGTTGGTGTTCAACCAGGCCGCCGGCGGCGTGTATGCCGGCGCGGTCAGCGGTAGTGGCTCGCTGGAAAAGACCGGCAGCGGCGTGCTGCAATTGCTTGGCGCCAATACGTATACCGGCGGCACCGTCATCAGCGCCGGCAGCCTGGTCGGCAACACCACTAGCTTGCAGGGCGATGTGGTCGACAACGCGACGTTGATTTTCGATCAGGCCAGCGACGGCGCGTTCGCCGGCGTGGTCAGCGGTACCGGTAGCGTGATCAAGCAAGGTGCCGGCGCGTTGACCTTGGTGGCGCCCAACACCTATAGCGGCGGCACCACCATCGCCAGTGGCAGCCTGATCGGCACGACCGACAGCCTGCAGGGCAACATTGTCGACAACGCAGTGCTGGTGTTCGACCAGGCAACCGATGGGACCTACGCCGGCAACGTCACTGGCAGCGGCGTGCTGGTCAAGAACGGAACCGGTGCGCTCACCCTGGATGGCGTCAACGGTTACCTGGGCGGTACGACCGTCAACGCGGGCACATTGATCGGCGATACCAGCAGCCTGCAAGGCAATATCGCCAACAACAGCGCATTGGTGTTCCAACAGGCGGGCAATGGCACCTATGCGGGAACGCTGTCTGGCGCGGGCAGCTTGCTCAAGGACGGCGCGGGCACGCTGCTGATCACCGCAAACAGCGGTGGTTTTACTGGTCCGACCACCATCGCGGCAGGCACCTTGAGCGTAGGCAACCCCGCCAACCCGGGCGCCGCGCTGGGTGGGCCGGTCACGGTGGGCCCGGGCGGCACGCTCACCGGCAGCGGCAGTGTCGGTAGCCTGGTGTCGTCGGGCACGGTCGCCATCGGTGGTGCCGGTGGCACCATCAGCGTCGGTGGCAACGCCACGTTTGCACCAGGCTCCACGTTGCAGGTGACCCCCGGCGACGGCGGTGTGGTGACGCCGGTGACGGTCGGTGGCGCAGCCACCGTGGCCACCGGCACCACCCTGGCGTTGGTGCGTGCGACCGACCTGCCGCTGTTTACGGAGATTCCGGTGATCAGCGCCAGCGGCGGTCTTACCGGGCAGTTCACCAACGTCGTCTCCGACTACGCGTTTATCGATCCGAATGTGAGCACCACCGCCACGGCGCTGTCGGTGACGTTCGGGCGCAATACGGTGGGCATGGTGGACGCGGTCACCACGCCGAACCAACAGTCCGCTGCGGCGGCTGTGGACGGCTTGCCGAACACCAGCCCGATCTATCAGGCCGTCGTGCGTTTGCCCGACGACCCGGAAGCGGTGCGCACTGCATTTGCCTCGCTATCGGGCGAAAGCCATGCCAGCACCGCAACCGCGTTGCTGGACAGCCGCTTCCTCAACAGCGGCATCGGTAACCATCTGCGTGGCGACAGCCAGGACACGCTGGTCGGCGACACCACGGTGTGGATCACCGGGCGCAGCCTGCCCAACCGCGTCGATGGCGATGCCAATGCGGTGTCGGTACGCCGCGAGGACAACGGCGTGATGGCCGGTGCGGAACGTCGCTTCGGCGAACGCAGCGTGGTGGGCATTGCGGTCGGCAACCAGGATATCGAGAGCTGGTCGCGCGAATGGGGCGACCGTGCCGATGTGGATGGCACGCATGCCGGCGTGTATGGCCGGGCCGACTGGTCTGCGTTCTCGCTGCAAGGTGCGGTGGATTACGCCAGCTATAGCGTCGACAGCACGCGCCGGGTGATGTTGCCCGGCGTGCTCCAAGAGCGCCTGGATGGCAGCTACGACGCCACCGCGGTGACGGTGTCGGTGGAAGCGGCCTGGAATCTGCGTACCGAGGGCGCGGTGTACAGCCCGTTCATCGCGGCCGATTACACCCGCCTGAAGACCGATGGTTTCACCGAGCGCGGCGGCATCTCCGCCCTGTCGGTGGACAGCGCCAGCGACACCTTCAGTACCGCCACGCTGGGTATGCGTGGTCATTGGGACCTCGGCCAGAAAGCGGCGTTGTATGCGTCGGCAGGTTGGCGGCATGCCTTCGGCGACCGTTCCGTGCAGCGCTCGGCCGGCTTCGTCGGCACCGGGTCGGAGTTCTCGGTGCAAAGCGTCACCCTGGCCAAGAACGCGGCCATCGGCGAGCTGGGCGTGAGCCTGATCACCTCGCCACGCAGCCGGCTGGCACTGTCGCTGCAAGGACTCAACGGCGACGGGCAGACGGCGTACGGTGGTCAGGTGACCTGGGGAGTAAGCTTCTGAGCCTTGTCTTGCGGCGTGCTTGACACTGGAATGAGAAAAACGCCCCGGATACCGGGGCGTTTTTTTTGCCTACATTCCTGTGCCTGTTGCGCGCATCGCAAGATGCGCACCTGAGCATTCGTATGCGTGCGGCGATCAGGTTTAATGCATGACATCGAGAGTGGAAAAAGCGCTGCATAGGTGCCGCTTCAGGCGCATCCGGGAGCACGCATACCGTCGCAACGGCAGCATGCCAGCCGATGGCACGTGCATGGGCATGCACCACAGCACGCTCGCGCACCGGTCACATCGCGCGCATCACAGCCCGATGCGTTCGGCCAGGCGCACCAGTTCGGCCAACGAGCCAGCCTGCATCTTGCGCATGGCTTGGCCACGCCGCACCTTCACGGTGATCTCGCTCAGATGCAGGCGCGCGGCAATCTGCTTGTTCAACAGACCTTGCACCACCAATCGCGTGACATCCTGCTCGCCGCCACTCAGCGACTCCCAACGTGCACGCAACTGCGCGGCGACCGCCTCGCTCTGGCGGCGCGCACGGTCGCGGCGGATGCCGTCCTGAATCGCATCCAGCAGGGCCTGATCGCGGAACGGTTTGGTCAGGAATTCGATTGCGCCGTTCTTCATCGCCTCCACGCTCATCGCGATATCGCCATGGCCGGTAATGAAGATGGTGGGCAGGGCAAAGCCGGAGTCGACCATGCGCCGATGGAACTCCATCCCGCTCTGGCCCGGCATACGGATGTCGAGCACCAGGCAGGCGGGTGCCTCGTGCAACCGATGCGCGAGGAATTGATCGGTGGTGCCGAACGCGTAAACCTGCAGGCCGACCGAGGCGAACAGATCCTCCAGTGCGGCGCGCATCGAGGCATCGTCGTCGATGAGATACACCACCGGAGCCAGCTCGCTCATTGCCTGCGCTCCGTCGCGACCAGGGGCAGACGCAAGCCGAAGCGCGCGCCGCGTACACCGGCCGGCTCGGCCCAGATCTGCCCGCCGTTGGCTTCCATGATGGTGCGGCTGATGCTCAAGCCAATGCCCATGCCATCGTCCTTGGTGCTCCAGAATGCCTCGAACACATGCGCCAGTGCGTCGTCGGACAACCCCGGGCCGGTATCGTCGATGCACAGGCATGCCCATGCACCATCGATGTGCGAGCGTACGTGGATGCTGCGCGCCTCGTCCGGCCAGGTGGCCAGTGCCTCCACTGCGTTGAGCAACAGATTGCCGATGACCTGCTGGATCTGTACGCCATCGGCCAGCACCGCGGGCAGGGCAGGGTCCAGCTCCAGCGACAGCGCGATGCCATGACGTTCGGTTTCGCCGCGGGTGAGGGCAATCATGTCGAGCACGGTGCGGTTCAGATCCAGCGGCTGGCGTTGGCTCGCTTCGCCACGCGCCAGCGCACGCATGCGCGCGATGATGGCGCTGGCGCGGCCGGCGTCGGCGAGCATGCGCTCCAGTGCGGCATCGGCCTTGGCCAGGTTGGGTGGTTGCTGCGCCAACCAGCGCTGGCAGGCATTGCCACTGGTCACGATGGCGGCCAGCGGTTGATTGACTTCGTGCGCGATCGACGCGGCCAGCCCGCTCATGCTGCCGCTGCGGGTGAGCCGCAACAGCCGGGCCTGTGCGGCATGTGCGCTGGCCTTGGCCGCTTCCATCTGCACCGCCAGATACGTGGTGACCGCCACCACCACCGCGCTGATGCAGGAGTTGATCACGCCCACGCGGTAGCTGCCGGCCGGGGTGAGATGGAAGCTGAGCACGATCAGCGCCAGGCAGATGGCCGCCAACAGCACCACACCCGTGCGCGTCAGCAGGCGCACCGACAGCAGCACCACCAGCGTATAGAACAAGGCTGCCGCCACCGCGTAGTCGGTGAAGGTATCGGCCACAAAAATCGCTGCCATGCCCGCCACCAGCCCGACCATGCCAAGCAGGTCGGTACGCGTGGGTGGCGAGCGGAATAGAGAAGTCATGCGCATGGCGGCGATTGTCTCAGCTGTCGGCGCCGCCGTTACATAACCGGCGCTGGATGCAGCGCGTGATTCATGGAACCGCGGGCTTTTGCGTCTGGGCCGCTGGCGACCACCACGGCCCGCCACCGAGGGCCTGATACAGCGCCACGGTGTCGGTGTAACGCGCGGCTTGTGCCTGGACCGTGGCGGCCTGCGTGCCTTGGTAGGCCTGCTGCGCCTGCAGCAGATCTGCCATGCCCACCGCACCGACCGCCTGTTGACGTTGCACCAGCGCCAGCGTGCGCTCCGCCAGCGCCTGCGCATCGGCACAGGCGCGCAGGTTCTGCGCGTCGCTCTGCAGCGCGGTGAGCGCATTGGAAACCTCGCCAAATGCGTTCAATACCACGCTGCGGTACTGCGCCATGGCCTGCGCGTAGCCAGCTTCGGCCGCCCGTTGCTGATGCGCAAGCGCGCCGCCATGGAACAGCGGTTGCAGCAGGCTGCCGGCCACCGACCATTGCGTATTGCCGGCCGCGAACATGCGTCCGACACTGGATGCAGAGCCGCCGCCGGCCGCACTTAAGGTAATCGATGGCAAGCGCGCAGCCGCCGCCACGCCGATCAATGCGCTGGCAGCATGCGCCTGCGCTTCGGCGGCGCGGATGTCCGGGCGGCGATCGACCAGCCGCGAGGGCAGCGATAACGGCAATTGCGCCGGTAGCTGCAGCGTGTCCAGCGTAAATGCCGCACCCGCAGCGTCGCCAGGCAATTGCCCGCCCAGAATCGCGAGCAGGGTCCGTTGTTGTTCCAGTTGCTTTTCCAGCGCCGGCACCGCGGCCTGCGCCTGTGCCAGCGCAGTGCGTTGGGCCAGCACCTGCGCTGTAACGAGCGCGCCAAGCGCCTGCTGGCGTTCGGTGAGCGTGCAGAGCTGCTCGGCGATGGCGACCTGCGCGCGCGCAGCAGCCAGTTGCGCGCGCACGGCCGCCTCGCCAATGGCCGCATTCACCACGTTGGCGGTGAGGCTCAGGTACGCCGCATCGCGCTGATCGCGCTGCGCCTGTGCCTGCGCACCGGCCGCTTCCACTTGCCGCCGCGTGCCGCCAAACAGGTCCAGCGTATAGCTGACGCTGAGTTGGGCGGTGCGTAGCGCATACGGTGTGTCGATGCCGGCATCCGGCGCCGGCACCACCGAGTCGCGTTGCCGGCTGGCATCCACATGCAGATCCGCTTGCGGTAGCCAGACACCGCGTTGTGCGGCCAGCGTCTGTTGTGCCTGGCGGAGCGCCGCGTCGGCGGCCTGCAGATCCGGATTGGCACGCAATGCACGCTCCACCACAGCATTCAGTTGCGGCGATCCGAATGCGCGCCACCAGGCGGCCGGCGGTTCCTGCCCGGGCTCGAACTCTTGCGCACCACCATGTGCCACGTCGGCGGCTGCGGTCGTTGCCGGTAACGCGTTGGCGGTGTAGCGATCGGCAGCAGGCGCAGCGGGGCGCTGAAAGTCCGGTCCCACTGCGCAGGCGGCGAGCGATACCGCCACGGCACCGGCGAGCAATGCGTTGCGAACGTCTGTCATGGTGTCGTCTCCTGGCGGCCCTGGCGCGTTGCGACGAAGGCTTCCATCAGGTAGTACAGCGATGGCAACAACACCAGGGTGAGTATCGTGGCGGTGACCAAGCCGCCAACCACCACCGTGGCCAAGGGGCGCTGCACATCGCTGCCCAGGCCAGTGGCGAGCATCGCCGGTGCCAGGCCGAGCGCTGCCACCGTCGCGGTCATCAGGACTGGACGCATGCGGCTCAGCGCGCCGGCCACCACCGCCTCGCGCAAGGACATGCCCACGTCTTGGCGCAGCCGGTTGATCTGCGCGAGCATCAGCACCGCGTTCAGGACCGCGACCCCGAACAGGGCGATGAAACCTACCGCGCTGGAGACATTGAGCGTCATCCCGCGCAGGTGCAGTGCAGCCAATCCGCCGATCATGGCCAGCGGCACGGCGGCAAGCACCAATGTCGGCTGGCGCAGGTTGCCGAACGCGCCGAACAGCAACACGAACATGATGCACAAGGTGGTCGGCAGCACCACCAGCAAGCGCGCCTGGGCGCGTTGCAGGTTCTCGAACTGGCCGCCCCACACCAGTTGCATGTGCTGCGGGTCCAGGTGCACGTGCCGCGCGAGCGTGGCCTGCGCATCGCTCAGGAAACTGGACAGATCGCGGCCGCGCACGTTGAGCCGCACGATGATGTTGCGCCGGCCCATCTCGCGCACGATCACGCTCTGGCCGCTGGTGGTCGTGATGCTGGCCACCGCCGAGAGCGGTATCTCGGCACCGGCGGCGGTACGCAAACGCAACGCACCAATGGCCTGCGGATCGTTGCGATACCGTTGCGGAAAGCGCACGGTAAGGTCGTAACTCTTCTCGCCGATATACATCTGCCCGATCGGGCTGCCGCCGATGCCGGTGGAAATCAGATCCGACACATCGGCCGCATTGATGCCATAGCGCGCTGCCGCCTCGCGGTCGAAACGCACCTGCAGGTTGGGCAGGGGCGGTTCGACATCCACGGCGATGTCCGCAGCTCCGGGCACCTTGTGCAAGGCTGAGGCCACCTGATCGGCAACGCCGCGAACCTGCTGCAGATCGTCGCCGAACACCTTCACGGTCAGATCGCTGTGCGCGCCGGAGAGCTTGTCCTGCACGCCGTCGATCATCGGTTGCATCATGCTCACCGTGTAACCGGGCATCCGTGCATAACGTGCGCCGAGCGCAGCGATCAATGCCTGCTTGTCCATGCCGGCCGGCCATTCCCTGTAGGGACACAGGCCCACGCTCGCTTCGATATGCGAAGGCGTCCAGTAGTCGGTGCCGTCGTCGTTGCGCCCGGTCTGGGTGACCACGTAAGACACCTCGGGAAATTCCAGCGTGGCCTTGCGCAGGGCATTGGCCATGGTGGCGGCCTTGTCCAGGGTGATGCCCGGCGGCATCTGCACCTGCAGCCACAGCGATCCTTCATCGATGTAGGGCAAGAAGTCGCGGCCGATGCTGCCCCCCAACACCGCCAGCACGCACAGCGCCAGCGCAGCGCAAGCCAGCAGCCAACCGCGTCGGCCCACGCTGCGTTCCAGCACTGCGCGATAGCGCTGCCCCAGTGTTGCCAGTACGCGGTTGTGCAGCATCTTGCGCGGCGTGCGGAACGCCAGCCACGCCAGGCCAGGAATCAGTGTCAGCGCCACCAGCAGCGCACCGATCAAGGCCACGCCCACCGCGTAGGCCATTGGCGAAAACAGCTTGTATTCGATGCGCTCGAATGCCAGCAGCGGCAGGTACGCACACCCGATCACTGCCATGCCGAAGAAGATCGGCCGCGCCACCTGCAGGGTGGCGTCGATGGCATCGCGTGCCGTCAATGCACGCTGGCTGTTTTCTTCGCGCAGGCGCAAGACGTTTTCCACCAGCACCACCGCGCCATCGACCAGGATGCCGAAGTCGATCGCGCCCAACGACAGCAGATTGGCGGGAATCTTGAGGTGGTGCATGAAGATGAAGGCGATCAACAACGACAGCGGGATGGTCAACGACACGATCGCCGCCGCGCGCGGGCTACCCAGGAAGATCAACAGCACCACGCACACCAGCAACATGCCTTCGGTCAGCGTGGCGCTCACCGTGTGCAGCGTGGCGTCGATCAACGCGGTGCGATCCAGATACGGCACCACCTTGACGTCCTTGGGCAACGCGCTGCTGTTGAGCTCCTCCACGGCGCTGTGGATGCCTTGCAAGGCCACCGAGGGGTTACTGTCCTTGAGCAGCAACGCGATGCCTTCGATCGTGTCCGGGTTGCTGTCCTTGCCCAGGATGCCGCGTCGCTCGACATTGTCGTAGCGCACCTCGCCCAGGTCCTTGACCAGGACCGGCACGCCATTGCTGCTGCTCACCACCACGTTGCCGATGTCCTGCAACGAATGCAGCAGGCCGATGCCGCGGATCACGTAGCTTTGTTCGCCACGGTCCATCACGCTGCCGCCGCCATCGGCGTTGTTGCTGGTGATGGCGCTCTTGACCTGCTGCAGCGACACCCCGTACCGGGTCAAGCGGTCCGGCTCCAGCGCCAGCGAAAACTGCGTGGTGAGGCCGCCGAAGTTGGTCACATCGGCCACGCCTGGCACCTTCTGCAGGCGCGGAATCACCGTCCAGAATTGCAGGTCGGACAGCTCGCGCAGGCTGCGTGTTTTCGATTCCAGCGTGTAGCGATAAATCTCGCCGGTGGGTGAGGTATACGGGTCGAGCCCGGGAATCGCGCCATAGGGCAGGGTGACCGCCTGTATGCGTTCCAGCACGCGCTGCCGCGCGAAGTAACCTTCGGTCCCATCGTCGAAGACCAGCGTGATCAACGAAAGAGCGAACAGGCTGCGCGAGCGCAACACATGCAGGCCGGGCGTGCCCATCAACGCACGTTCCAGCGGCACGGTGATCTGCTGTTCCACTTCTTCCGCGCCCAGGCCCGGGACCTGCGTGACCACCTGCGAGGTGACATCGGCGATGTCCGGGTAAGCCTCCACCGGCAGCTGCGTCCAGCTCCATGTGCCGTATAACGCAATGAGTACGAAGACCAGCCAGACGATGCCGCGACGCTGGAAGCAGGTGGTGATGATCGACTCAATCATTGAGCAAGGCTCCGTCCTTGATCACCACACGCTCGCCGGCCTTCAAGCCGGACAGAATCTCGGTATACCCATCCATTGCGCGGCCGGTGGCCACGATGCGCGAGCGATAAACGAACGGCGCGGTTTCGATGAACACCCGCGTGTACAGTCCCATCTGCAAGAGCGCGCTGTCGGGCACCAGCAGGGCCTGTTGGGGACGCGATTGGAACTGGGCGCGCGCAAACATGCCCGGCTTGAGCAGGCCATCGCGGTTCTCTAAGGCCACCCTGACTTTCAATGTGCGGGTGGCGGGGTCGAGCAAATCATCCAGGTGTTGCACGTGGCCGGCGAAGCGTTGGCCTGGATAGGCATCCAGGCTGGCAGTCACCGGCTGCCCCTCGAAGACCTGGCCAATCTCGCGTTCCGGCACGCTGGCGGTGAGCCACACCTGCGAGAGATCGGCCACCGTCATCAGTGACGCTGCTGTGTCGTTCCAGAAGCCGCCCAGCGCAGCGCTCAGGTCCACCACGCGGCCGGCAATGGGCGCACGCACGACATAGCGCCGATGCGACCTGGCCTGCGCAGCCACGCCCAGCTGGGCCAGGCGATCGCTGGCGGCCCGTGCATCGTTCTGCGCGCTGTCGAAGGCCTGCTGCGCGGCCTGCAGATCGCGTGCAGCGGAAATGCTATCCGCTGCCAGCGCCTTCTGTCGGGCAAGTTCCAGACGTGCCTGTTCCAGCGTGGCACGCGCCTTGCCGGCATCGCTGTAGGCACTGGCAAGTTCGGCAGAATCCAGCACGCACAGCACATCGCCAACACGCACGGTGTCGCCCAGAGTCTTGGGCAGTGCGACCACGCGCCCGGCCAACGGTGGCACGACCCGCACCAGCCGCTCGGGCAAGACCTCGATCACGGCCGGCATCTGCAGCAGCGGGGCGAGGGGTCGGCTGCGCACCGCCTGCACGCGCAGGCTGGCACGCAAGGGCGAGTGCGCCGGCACCATCACCTGCATGTTGGTGTGGATCAGCAGCGGCGAGGGAGCAGCCGGCGGCGGTGTGGCTCCGCAGCCAGCGAGCAAGCTGCACACACAGGCAGCTGCCAGCGTAGAACGCAGGAAGGGGGACGGCATGCGATGACTCGAACGGGGAGGGGGAAGGCGTTGCACCCGCGGTCGGCGATGCGCGAACGCAGGCCGCGGTTGCATCGGCGAGGGATCTACGCTCGCTGCCGGCAGCGGCGTCCATCGGCATCGCCTGGCACCCATGGCGAATCGCCACAGGTGTGAGGTTGCGCGCCAGCCATCGGGGCTGACGCAGTTGCAACGCGTGCTGCAGCCGCGTCGATGGCGTGCATGGTGCCAGCCGTTCGTGCGCGAAACCAGGGGTTTTCGCGTGTTTTCGCCAGTCCATGGACATCGCATCGATATACCTTCGTATCGTCTGCGCGTGGTCGGCACGCAGCACGCCGTGTCAGCCAAGCGCTTGGCAGTCCGGCGTTCGCATGCGGCCGTCAACGAAAAGGCCCCGGACATGCCGGGGCCTTTCTTTTATCTGTCACCCAGCCGTGTGCGTGACATCGTCACTTGCGTCACTTGCGTCACTTGCGTCACCTGCAGCACCGCCGCATCGGCTGCGCTCAGAACTGCCAGCGCAGACCGACGTTGGCATTGATGCTCTTGGTGTCCGAACGACCGCGCTCGGCACCGACGTTGCCGTAGATGGAGAACGCATCGTTGAGCTGGTAACGCAGGCCGGCCGAGGCGCGCAGCGACTGCTTGGACACCGGCTCGCCAGCGACATTGAAACGCGCTTCCGGCAAGCCGGTGAACCACGCCGAGAAGCCGGAATTCGGGTTGCCCAGCAGCGAGCGATACGCCACCAGACCATCGAAGCCCCATTTGCCGCGTGCCAGATGGCCACGCACACCCACCTCGCCATAGCCTGCGCGCAGGGTGTCGCTGTTCGCGCTCAGGCCCAGACCCGTGACCGAGGCTTCGCTGAAGGCATCCTGGGTCTGGTTCACCACACCGGCGGCCACGAACGGCGACAACCCGGCCTGCGGCATCAGGCCGATTTCCGCGCGTGCCGACCAGTTGGTGTCGTGGCGACGGTCCTGCAAGCGCTCGCCGATGCTGCCGGCCTGCACGTTGCGCTCGGTTTCGACGTTGCTCATGCCGTACGAACCGGTCGCCGACAGATACGCCCGGCCGATCGGCTGATACAGGTAGGCGGTCATCGCATACCGGTCCGAGCGCAGTCGGCTCGAAGACGCCGCGATGTGCGCACGGTCCTGACCGGAGGTCACGGCCGCACCGACGACGGTGCCGGCGTTGCCCATCGGCAGATCCACGCCGAAGGTGGTGGCCTGCTGGGTGTAATCGGCCGAATCGAAACCGCTACGGCCCAGATCGCAGTCCAGGTAGCTGCCCTGCATCCAGGTGGTCAGCGTGGTGGTATCGGCCAGGTAGGGCAGACGGTCGGCAGCCACACGTGCGTCGTTGAGCGCGGACTGGAAGCCCAGCGTACGCTCGATGCCGTGCACCTGGCCGGTCAGGGTCGGCAGCGATGCGGCAACCTGCGCATCGGATGCTGCAATCAGCGAACCGGTGGCGCTGATCAGGCCGCCCAGGTTGTCGGTGTCGCCCGAGGCGACCCGCGTATCCAGCACCTTGACCAGCGCGTCGGCCTGGTTCGCACCATTGACCACCGACTGCGGCGCACCGGCCGCCTGTGCGCTGGCCGCGGAGGCATTGCGGGTCAGGGTCGCGGTGACGGTGGTCGGGTCGTAAGACAGTGCCGCGGTCCAGAAGAAATTGTTGGCGTACTGCACGCGATCGAACGTGCCTTGCAGGACGCCCGCCTTGACGATCTTTTCGGTGCTGCCGACGGTGTAGCCGGCCGCCTCCGGCAGCAACAGCAGATTGCCCTTCAAGCTGGCCTGGCCGGTGACGGCGAGGCCCTTGCCCAGTTCGATGGCCGTGGTGCCGGTCGAGTTGACCAGGCTGTAGTTGCCGTTGATGACACCGCCGCGCGATTCGAAGGTGGCCGAGTTGAGCACTGTCACGTCCGAACGCAGGCTGCCCGACAGTGCCAGCACACCATCGCTGACGCTGGTGCCGCCGGTATAGGTGTTGGTGCCGCTCAGGGCGAGCCTGCCGGCGCCGTTCTTGGTCAGGCCGCCCGCGCCGGAGATGTCGTTGCTGAAGGTGCTGTCGTAACCGGAGGTCACGTTGGCCGCCCAGTTGCTTGCGAACTGGCCCGGGCCCTTGATCGCCTTGGCCGCATTGACCAGCCCCCAGCCGTACAGCGCGTCCACGCCCGGGTCGCCCAGGTCGGTGGCGGTGGTCAGCAGGGTTTGCTGCAGGTTGGAGGCGCTCATCCACGGATACACGCTCAGCACCTGCGCGGCGACGCCGCTGACTGCGGCGGTGGAGAACGAGGTGCCGGCAATCTGGCCCTGCAGTTCGGTGCCGGCCAGGGCCGGGGCGGTGTAGCTGCCCGGTGCGACCAGGCACCACTGCGCAGCGGCGCCGCAATGATTGGAGTAGCTGGTCAGGCCGGCGGCATTGCCGGCGCTATCGATATTGATCGCACCCACGGCCAGCCAGTTGTTGCGCACGCTGGCTTCCTGCACCGGCGTTGCGGCCGGGTAGGAGGCTTCTGTCGCCCCTTCGTTGCCAGTGGAGGCTACGATCAGCGCATCGGCCTGCACCAACGGGGTCAGTGCGTACTTCCAGGCCAGCGCAGCGTTGGCACTGGCGGCGGCATCGGGGTAGGAGGCACCAATGGACAGGTTGGCGATCCGCACGCCGGCCGCGGCCAGGTCCACCGCCGCGCGACGGGTCTGCTGGGTGCCGCAGGAATTTTCGGCGCAGATGCGCGCGTAGAACAGGTCCGCATCCGGCGCGACGCCACCGGCAAAGCCGTCCTGCGCGGAGCCCAGCACGAGCGCAGACACCACCGTGCCATGACCACGCAGGGCATTGGCCGACGATTCGGGCGTGCCCGGGCTGGCGGTGTAATCGTTGAAGCTGTCGACCTTGCCGCTGATCGGCGCGTAGCTCGGCACCAGGTTGTCGTCCAGCACCGCCAGCTTCACGCCCTGGCCCCGCGCACCGGCCTGCTGCGCCAGATCCGCATTGGTCGGCACCAGCAGATTGCTGCCCACGCCCTGATAGCGGGGCGGGGCCGGCGTCGGGGCGGGCGCGGTCTTGGGCAGCGGATCCGCTGCCGGCGGCGGTGTCGTCGGTGTCGTCGGTGTCGGTGCGATCACGGTGGTCTGCGGCGCGTCGCTACGGACGTTGCCGCCACCGCCGCCGCCGCCGCAGGCGGTCAGGACGAGGCAGGAGGCGATGGTGGTTGCAAGTAGCGAGCGATTCATTAGGTTGTCGATTCCAGTTATTGAGTGCGCCGCTACTGCTGGTGATTCAAATTTGGCGCAGAAGGTCCCCGCGCCGGCGATCGCCAGCGAAGGCATTAATTTCACGCGTTATTCATTTCTCGACCGCCGCGCCTTTCGTTCGTACGGAATGCGCTCGCGGAGCATCGGATAGTGCGTTCGGCATAACCGAGTGCTTGCGATTTGTTTAACGGCGCTGTCCACGTTCTCTGAAATGTGAATGGACAGTTGCTATTCAGAGAAAATCCGCACAAATAGGCTTTACTGATTTAATCCATAGCCCAAACGAATTAGGAGCGCATTATCAGGTCAGGTCGCAAATTGTTGTAGGAGCGTACTCAACAATAAAGCATCACAAATCTCGGAGGGCAGCTATCCTAAATGCGACTGCGGTCTTCGTGAATCAGGGAATGGCATTGGGGTTGTCAGTGAAATCACTATACGGATAGCGAATTCAAGCGCAAGTTAGCGGATCTAACGGGCTCTAGCGCTGCGCCTTCGTGACAGGGTTGCCGGTCGCAGAATTATACTAATTTGCTCATTTCCTCTTTTCGTTTCATTGAATATATTTCCGGAAATATACCAAGCGAGGTCTGGTGCAAACGCCCATTGTGCGTAATCCGGCACGTCAGGCGGGTCAAATTCACCAGTTCGCCATTTGCTTAAAGATCGGGCAGGAATTTGAAATAAACCGAGCAGCTTCAGGTCGTTGATCCTTCAACCGGAGATGCAGCTGAATGGCACGTGTTTTTTTCCTGCGTGGTGGATTTAAATTCCGACACGCGCAGGTCCATTCCCCGACCGCAGACTGGATCAAACACCCGCGATGACGCTTACCGTCATGGGCTGGGAGCGCATCGCCTGCCGCTGCGCGGCTGCGTCCGGCGCGTCCGAGTGTTGCCGCGCCCCATCGCGGTTCTACATCACGCAAGGCCGATCGCCGCTGCGCTACCTGTGCCGGCGCCAGGTTTGGCGACGCTCGCTGCAGCGTGGGTTGCGATCGTGTAAACGGTTCAAAGTGTGCTGCTGCCACCCGGGCCGATCGTCGTTATGCTCGATGCGGATGAGCACCACATCGCCCGAGGATCTGCTGACGATGGAAGGCACGCTGCATGGCATTGCCTATGCCGTAGTGGCCCGTCAGCTCGAGCACCAGCGCGTGGTCCTGGACACCTTGGAGGTAGGCGGGCAGTCGGTGCCGTTGACGGGATCTCCCACCTTCGGTTCGCTGCAGGCCGCCGTGGACATCGGCAGCAAACTGGCCGAGCAATACATCGGCCAATTGCTGAAGAAGCAAACGCGCCCGCGCTCGACCCCGCCCGGCAACGCACAGGGTTAGCGCGCAGACGCCAGCAGACGGCGACTGCGTTGGCGACCGGTTCGACCAGCGCTGCGGTGAGAAACGCATCGGCGGTCATCCACCTCGTGCAATCGCCTTCACCCGGCCCTATTCTCGGCCTCGGCATCAGTGGCAACGCGTCGCTGGCATGCCGGACGGAGATGAGGCGGCGTGACAGAGACAAGCAAAGACCCGGCATGCGCGGAGTAGGGCGCATGTTCTGGCTGATGCAGACGTTGGGCTGGTCGCTGTTCCTGGCGATTGCCTACGTGGCTCGGCCCAGCGAGGAAGCGGTGCCCGATGGGCTGCAGTTGGCCGCAGTGGCTGGCTTTAGCGTGGGCGGGTTGTTGGGCAGCCTGCTGCTGCGCCGGCTCTATCGAACGCTGCAAGCCGATGGCTATGGCGAAGTGCGTTGGCTGGGCCTGTTGCTGGTTGCCAGCCTGATGGCGGCGCTGGGCGTAGATGTGGCGGTCCACAGCGTGCTGCTGGGCTTGCGCGGACTCTCGCCGGGGTTGATGGCGCTGTCCGAGGCGCAGCCGATGATCTCGGGCACGGCCCTGCTATGGCCGGCCTACATCGCCTGGAGCCTGCTGTACCTGTCGATCAGCAGACAGACGCGGCTAGCCGAAGCGACTCGCCACCAGAACGATCTGCGGCTGGCGCTCAAGGAGGCGCAGTTGCAACGTCTGCTCGGCCATATCAGCCCGCATTTCACCTTCAACACGCTCAACAATATTCGAGCGCTCATCCTCATCGATCCAGAGCTGGCACGCGAACAGATCACCCGCTTTGCCGCCACGCTACGCTACCAGTTCACCGGCGGCGAAGAAGCCCTGGTGAGCGTGGAGGAAGAAATGGCGGTCGTGCGCGACTATCTGGGCTTGGTCGGCATGCAACTCGGCAAGCGCCTGCGCTATGCCGAGCAAGTGGATGCAGCCACATTGATGCGACGGGTACCACGATTCTGCGTGCAGCTGCTGGTGGAAAACGCGATCAAGCACGGTCTGGGGCTCAGCAGCAGCGTTGGCGATCTGCAGGTAGGCATTGCCGTGCAAGATGATGCGCTGCATCTCCATGTGCGTAACAGCGGGCGATTGCAAACCGGCGGCAGCGGCGGCACGGGCCTGGCGAATCTGCGTAGTAACGGCCGTCGGCATGCGGCAGCACGGCAACCGGGTCTTCTCCCTCGCGTTGCAGTTGCAGTACGCCGTCCACTTCTGCAAGCACGCGTACATCGTCTGCAGCAAAGCGGTAACGGCCCAGCCATGCGCGGTCCTGGCTGCGCAGTGCAACCGTCGCCGCATAGGCATGCCCGGCGGCGATGGCGGCCAGCCGCACGCTCAGGTTGGTCGGGTCCAGGAACTCGGCATTGGTCAACACGGTCACGAAGACGTCCGGCTGTCTCACGCGCACTACATAACTGTTGAAGCCGTTGATGAAGCCGCCATGCTCTACGTCGGCCAGGCCGTTTACCTGGCCGATGATCCAGCCGAAGCCGTAGGGCGAGGCGCCGCCATCGGCCAACGTCGTCTTGCGCATTGCCTGCGCCAGTAGCGATGCCGACACCGGCAAGCCGTCGCGCAATGCGCGGTGCCAGATCGCCAGATCGTCCACCGTGCTGATCAGACCGCCCGCGCCTTGCGGCTGCGACATGCTGATGAAGTCCGCGTTCTGCAATTGGCCCTGGGTGCGGCGATAGCCATGCGCGCGTTTGGCGATTACGGTGAGATGGTCATCGTAGCGGGTATGCAGCATGCCCAGCGGCTGGAACACCGACTGCTGCATGTAGACCGGGTAGGGCTGAGCGGTGATGCGTTCGATCAGATAGGTCAGCACGATATAGTTGGAGTTGCTGTAGCGAAAGCGCGTGCCCGCAGCAAACTCCAGCGGCAGGTCCTTGAAGTAGTTCATCAGGCTTCGCGCATCGGTGTCCTCCCGCCGCGCGGCGCGCGCGGCGCGCAAGGCAGCGATGCTGCTGACATTCTTGATGCCGGAGGTATGGGTGAGCAGTTGCTGCACGGTGACCTTGGCGAGCGGGCCGCTCAGCGCCGGGTCCACTGACTCCAGGCAGGTATCCAGTTGCAGCTTGCCCGCCTGCACCAGTTGCAGGACCGCCATGGCGGTGAACTGCTTGCTGACCGAGGCCAGCCGCAATGCCGCGTCCGGTTGCATGGCTATGCCATTTTCGATGTCTGCCATGCCGTAGGCCTGGCGCAGCAGCACCTGATCACCGCGCGTCACCAGCACCACGCCGCCGGGCTGGCTGTCCTTGAAAAACGCCGCGGCCTCGCGCGCCAATTCGGCCATGGCTGATACCGGCGGTGTGGTCTCCGTCGCGCGGGCCGTGCCGGCCATGCTCAGCGCGGTGGCCAGCAGCATCACCGCAATTGTCTTCATAAACCTGCTCCCTCAGTGAATGGAGCGCAGCTTGGGAGCGGAACCGCGCAGCGCCCAGCGATGCATGACGTGCGGTCGGGACAGGCAGCGAACGGTCGGCGGAGCGGATGAGCGGGAGCCGTGAGCGAAGGTCTGCGCTGCACATGGCCGGGCATCGCGTGTTGTCAGGGTGTGGGCGCTGCAGAGGCTTGCGGTGCACTTCCACAGGCAGCCTGCTGCCGGCCAGCATGCTGCCCAGGGATCGAGCGCGACAATAGATGCAGCCCCTGCGTTCGTTCGAAAGGCACAAGCCGGCGCCAGCCAACGTCATCTGCAAGGCGCGAATCGCGCAAATATCACGCTGCTCATCACATGCAAGCTGTCAGCATCGGGGCACGTTTCGCCATTGCCCCAATGAGTCCGCTATGAATTCAACGACCGTTCCGGCCCGTCCATGGGCCGTCCACCCGTTCCACGCAGCCGTGCTCGGCGGTGTGTGGCCGCTGTTTCTCGGCGCGTTGCTGAGCGATTACGCCTACTGGAGCAGCTATCAGATCCAGTGGAGCAACTTCGCATCCTGGCTGCTGGTCGGCGCGATGGTGTTGACCACGATCGCGCTGGTGTGCGCCATCGTCGCGCTTGTGCGCGGAAGCCGTAACCTGATCTACATCATTGCGCTCATTGCTGCGTGGATCGTGGGCTTTTTCGACGCCTTGCATCATGCCCGCGACGCATGGGCCGTCATGCCGGCAGCCCTGGCGCTGTCGGCGATTGCAACGTTGTTCGCGTTGGTTGCGACCTGGGCAGGATTGTCCGGTCTGCGCGTAGGAGGTGCACGATGAAGCGTCAGACCACCAGCATCATCACGGTCTCCATTCTTGCCGCAGCGCTGGCCGCATGCGGCAAAGCGCCCGAAGTCAGTCAGCGCGGCGCAACGCCGGAACTGCCGGAGCCGGACCGCGGTCTGCTGCCCGAGATGAAGATTGCCGAGCCAACCGCCTGGAATGAGCGCAAGCCCACGGTGCCGGCAGGCTATCGCATCGCCGCGATCGCCAGGGATCTGGGTATTCCGCGCCAGACGCTGGTGTTGCCCAACGGCGACATCCTGGTGGCAGAAGGCCGTGGCGGCGGCGCGCCGAACCTCAAGCCAAAGGATGTCATTGCCGGTGCGATCAAGGCCAAGGGTACCTCCAAAGCAAAGAGCGGCAACCGCTTGACCCTGCTGCGCGATGCAGATGGCGATGGCACCTACGAATTGAAAACGGTGTTCGCCGACAAGCTCAACGCGCCTTACGGGCTGGCGTTGATTGGCAACGCGCTGTACGTGGCGAACCAGGATGCGTTGGTACGCTTCGACTATCGCGAGGGCCAGACCCAGGCGAGCGGGGCGCCCACCAAAGTGACCGACCTGCCGTCGGCCATCAATCACCATTGGACCAAGGCGCTCACTGCCAGCGCCGACGGCCGCCATCTGTATGTGGCCATCGGCTCCAACAGCAACATCACCGAACGGGGCATGGCGGTCGAGCTCGACCGCGCGCAGATCTGGCAGGTAGATGCCGCGACTGGCGCACACAAGCCGTACGCGACCGGTATCCGCAATCCCACGGCGCTGGCCATCCAGCCCGGTAGCGGTGCGTTGTGGGCAGTGGTCAACGAGCGCGATGAAATCGGCCCCAATCTGGTGCCGGACTACCTCACGTCCGTACGCGAAGGCGGTTTCTACGGTTGGCCCTACAGCTATTGGGGCAAGAACGTGGACACGCGCGTCATGCCGCAAGATCCGCAGAAGGTGGCTTCGGCGATCGTGCCTGACTATGCCCTGGGCTCGCATGTCGCCGCACTTGGGGCGGCATTGCCGCCGCGCCGCTCCACCCCAACAGCCTGGTGCGTCTGCTACGGCGGATCTTCCGCGAGGCCGGGCTGAGCTCTCCCAACGCCTACAGCGGCCACTCGCTGCGCCGCGGCTTCGCCGGCTGGGCCAACGCCAACGGCTGGGACGTCAAGGCGCTGATGGAGTACGTCGGCTGGCGAGACGTGCAGTCGGCGATACGCTACATCGACGGGGCCGATCCGTTCGCCCGCCAGCGCATCGACGCCAGTCTGCCGGAAGCGTCCGCGCTGCCCAGGCATGCAACGACCTGAGGGGCTGGATGGCGTCGATCGAACGGACCGCATACCCGCAATTCAAGCGCAACCCGGTCGTCCGCGAACTGGTTGCGGCCTACACGCCAACCGACGCTGAGGTGGCCTTCGTTGCCGAGTACACCCGTCAGCCTGCGCACCGCCTGACGCTGACGATCCTGCTCAAGACCTTCCAACGGCTGGGGTACTTCCCCATGCTGGACGAAGTCCCGCCGGCGGTGGTGCGCCATATCCGCAGCGCGCTGAAACTGCGCGTGCAGGTCAAGCCAGCGAATCTTGCCAACGCCTCGCGCTATCGCTACTACCGCCGAATCCGGCAATTCCTGCAGGTCCGGGCCTACAGCGATGGCGGGCTGAAGATTGCTGCACGCGCGGTATACGAAGCCGCTGCGGTGATGGAAAACCCGGCGGACCTGATCAATGTAGCCATCGAACAGCTCGTGCGTGATCGCGTCGAGCTGCCGGCGTTCTCCACACTGGATCGCCTGACCCGGCGCATCCGCACGCTGGTCAACGGGCGCTATTTCGCCCAGATCGAGGCCCGACTGACCATCGACGAAAAACAGCGCCTGGAAGGCCTCATGCAGGTCGAACAGGGGCGCCAGAAGAGCCCGCTGCACGCGATCAAGCGCCTGCCCAAGCGCTCTTCGCTGCAGCATTTCCAGGAGTTGATCGACCATATCGCCGAACTGGACGAATTGGTCGGCAGCGAGTTGCACCTGGCGGGCATCCCGGAGGTCAAGCGCAAGCACTTCGCCGCCGAGGCGCGGGCATTGGATGCTTCCGAGCTGCGCAAGTTTCGGCCCGCTAAGCGCTACGCCGTACTGGTGTGCTTGATCCACCGGGCCCGGGTCCAGACGCGCGACGATCTCGCGGAGATGTTCATCAAACGCATGGGGAACATCCACAACCGGGGCCGAGAGGAACTGGAGCGGCTGAGGGCGCGCTATCGCGAGAAGACCGAAGCGATCGTGGCGACGATGTCGGATGTGGTCCGCGTCCTCGACCATCATCGCGGCAACACCGAGGCGGGGCGTGAAATCCGCCGCCTAGTCAACGCCCATGGTGGCGTGCAGACGTTGCAGGCCGACTGCAACGCCATTGCGGCGCATAGTGGCGACAATCACTTGCCGTTGCTGTGGCTGTTCTACAAAAGTCACCGCTCCACCATCCTGCGGATGGTGCGTAGGTTGGACTTGGCCTCGACCACGGAGGACCGCTCCGTGATCGATGCGATCGAGCTGATCCTGACGCAGGAACGAACCCGCAGCGATTGGTTGGATGAACCAGTCGATCTGGCATTCACCACCCAACTCTGGCGCAAGACCATCGTCCATCGCACCGAACAGAACGAAGAGCGCATCCACCGGCGCCTGTTCGAGGTTTGTGTGTTCTCATCGCTGGCCAACGAACTGAAATCGGGCGACGTGGCTGTGCGCGGATCGGAAACCTACGCCGACTACCGCGAGCAGTTGCTTCCGTGGGACCAGTGCGAACCTATGTTGGAGGATTACTGCAAGCAGCTGGGGCTGCCGGCCACGGCCGTGGGCTTCGTCAACGCGTTGCAATCGCGCCTGATGCAGGTCGCTGAGCTGACCGATCAAGGCTATCTGGAGAATGGCCAAGTGGTCATCGGCGAGGATGGCATCCCGGTGCTCAAGCGCAGCAAGGCCAAGGAGATGAGCAGTGGGGCCCGCGCCCTGGAAACCGCCATCCTAGATCGCATGCCCGAACGCAGCGTCATCGAGATCCTGTGCGATGTGGCTCATTGGACGCGCTGGACCCGGCACTTCGGTCCTCTGTCCGGCTCGGACGCCAAGATCGAGCAACCGACCGAGCGCTACGTCCTCACCGCCTTCACCTATGGGTGCAACCTCGGACCGGCCCAGGCTGCCCGACACCTGCGTGGCGCTGTCTCGGCGCACATGCTGTCGTTTGTCAACCGCCGGCATGTGGATGCCAACAAAAACTGGCGGCAGCTTGTCGGGACATCTTCAACAGCTACGCCGGCCTGCAGCTGCCCAAATGCTGGGGCGACGGCAAGAGCGCGGCCGCCGATGGCACCAAATACGATCTTTACGACCAGAATCTGCTCGCCTCGTACCACATCCGCTATGGCGGCTACGGCGGCATCGCCTACCACCACGTGTCCGATACGTATGTCGCGCTGTTCAGCCACTTCATTCCGTGCGGTGTGTGGGAGGCGGTCTACATCATCGATGGCCTGCTGAAGAACACCTCCGACATCCAGCCTGACACCGTCCACGCCGACACGCAGGGGCAGTCGCTGCCGGTGTTCGGCCTTTCACATCTGCTGGGCATCCAGCTGATGCCGCGCATCCGCAACTGGCGCGAATACAAGTTCTTCCGCCCCGATGAGGACATTCGTTACGAACACATCGACGCGCTGTTCCGGGACACTGTCGACTGGGATCTGATCGAGACCCACTGGAAAGACCTGATGCAAGTCGTGCTCTCGATCAAGACCGGCAAGATCGCGGCCTCGACGTTGATGCGCAAGCTGGGCAACTACAGCCGCAAGAACCGGCTGTACCAGGCCTTCAAGGCGCTCGGTTCCACCGTGCGCACCTTGTTCCTGCTGCAGTACATCTCCAACCGCGAGTTGCGCGAGCAGATCACCGCCTCGACCAACAAGGTGGAGGCTTACAACGGCTTCGCGAAGTACTTCTTCTTCGGCGGGGAAGGGGTGATTGCCGACAATGACCCCGTTGAGCAGGAGAAGGCCGTCAAATACAACGACCTGGTCTCCAATGCCGTCATCTTCTACAACGTGGTCGAACAGACCCGAATCATGACGTCTCTGATGCGGCAGGGGTGGAAGATCACGCGGGAGGACGTGGCGTGCCTCAGCCCGTACGTGACCAGCCATGTGAAGCGCTTCGGGGATTACCTGATTGATGTGGAGGCGGTTCCGGAACCGTATGAGACTGAACTGGCATTGGCAGGGTAGTTTTGGTGCGCCAAAATATCCGCTAACTCACTGATGCAATGAGTGAAATCCAATTTTGCGAGCTATTTTACACGTATGTCGGCTGAACCCCATAACCACCGGCTAGCAAGATGGGCGCGGGTGCGGACCGAGCTGGCCAGTGGAATACCTCATAGCCCAAAACCCGTGACAGGCAGCGTCAAGCAAGGACGCCAAACGCCGGCCACCTTGAACCATTTGCCACCTGGAGTGCGCAACTGGGAAAACCAGCCAGTCATCTTTGACTGCGTTGAATGGGTACTCGGATTGCGTCGGTGGACCATCAAAGAAAGCGGTGCCCAGCGCCCCAGTAGCGCATGTCGCACGGCTCGATGCCGTAGTTTTCCTAGGTGACTAGCGTCATCGTCCGGTCCGCTGCTGTGGAGGGATCAGCATTGGTAGGCGGCCAGGGCGCACAGGAGCGTCAACAGTCCACTTCGCATAATGTATAGAAGGTTGGCGTTATGGCCACAGGGGAGAGGGCTACCAGCAGCGCCTCATGTGCTCCCGTTTGCACCGCCAGGACCAGCAGCGCGACCACCGCGGCGGCCGCGCTTAGCCTGTCCAGCACTGATCGCCATAGAGCCCGCTCAGCTGGCGACGCAGCGCGCTCTCCGTGGATCCGCGCCATCCATTCGCCGCCGTCCAGTTTTGCCAATGCGCAGACCTGCGCAATTCGTTCATCTGGCATCGGGTAGCGGTCTTTTCTCCAGCTGCTTATCACAGCTCGCGTGACCCCAATACGCTGAGCCAAAGCATTGTCTGACTGGAGGTTTGCCTTCTCTCGCGCTTTGTCAAGCAGCTCGTTCACGCTTGGCATGTTTAGAAATCTCTTGACGTTCTGTTCAGTGGTCACTATACATGCGCCTGTGGATAGGAATCCCTAGACACCCCTCCCCCCCGGTACCCCCCGGGGGCCGAGGGTCAGGGTAGGGGATCTGCAACAGGGGACATTCCGTGACGCATCACATTATCTTGGCCATCTGGCTGGTCCTGATCGCGTGCGCATACCTGCGCGCCGTGTTCGTGTCGATCGCCTATCGCCGGCAAGCTCGATTCAGCCGCCTCGACTCCGCTTACCGCGCCGCCGCCCTGGTCGCCAACGCCAAGCGGGAGTTCCGCGCATGAAGGACCTCGCCTTAATGGTGCTGGCTTCATGGGCATTTGCTGCATTCGTATCCCTTTTCATCATGGGCTTCTACTTCCTGGCCGCTCCCTGGTCCTGGATCTGCGCCCTCTTTCTGTTCGTGACTCCTTGCGGCGTGCTTGCCTACTTCGTGAGTGAAGGCCTGTGACCCCGCTGCTCGCCCTTTGCCTACCCTTTTCACCGGTCGCAGCCTGCAATCAGACCGGTGCAAGCCCGGCGCAGCCGGGTGGCCCGAGTAGTAACACGGGCCAAAAGTGTCAGACCCTCGAAGGGCTATCGAAGCCGATCATCGACTTTTGCACCCTGGTCTTCGACACCGACAAGGCGGTCAATTTCTTTAAGCGCATGAACGCCCAGCAGATGGTTGCCTACGTCTTCGGCACCTCGGGCAGCATCGTCGCCGGCCCCCTGCAGGAGCGGCTGTGGAACTTCAACTACCAGCGCAGCGCCATGCTGATCGATGAGACTTCCAGTGTGTGCGGCCGCATAGGTGTCGCAGATACGGGCGAGGTCTGTATCAGCCTGACAGGGCAGGGCTGCAGCCACGTCCCGAGCTGGCCTTATGCCGAGCGCATCGCACAGGATCTGGGCGCACACCTGACGCGCGTCGATATCGCTATCGATGACCACACCGGCAAGTGGTTCGATGTGCAGCAGTTCCGCGATGCCTACCACGATGGTGCGTTCACCATGAACGGCCGGCCTCCGCATGCTAAGCACATCAGCGACGAGGGTAACGATAAGGGATGCAGCTTCTATGTCGGCCAGAAGGGCCATAAAGAGCTGTGCATCTACGAGAAGGGCAAGCAGCTGGGTGACCCTGAGAGCGAGTGGACACGTTGCGAACTGCGTCTTTACGCCAAGCGCATCGATCTTCCCCTCGGTGCGTTGGTTGACCCCGGTAAGTATTTCGCCAGCGCCTACACCGTTCTCGCTGACCTGGTCATCGGTGAGTTGACACGCCTCGAGCTCAAGGAACGCATGGTTAACCCCTCGGTTAAGGCCATGATCGATTTCATCGACACCCAGGCCGGTAGCGCTCTGCGTGTGCTCTGGAATGCGCTCAACACCCGTAGCCACGAATACGCCGTGTCGGTCCTCGATCGCTATCTCACCCATGACGGTGTGCCTGGTCGTTTTAAGAACCTGCAACAGCTCGATCTAGAGATACGGATCTCCAACCAGTTGGATGAGCTGTTCCCTGATTGCGCCGATTGAAATTCGCTGCACGTCGTTATGGCCACTGACGTGGGTAGCAGCAAATGTGGTCAAAAGAATCACCCGGATCGTCGGGATCAATCAAACCTAAAAAGGGTTACACCATGAGCGGAATCAAAGTCACCGTGTTGAATAGTGAAGTCGATGAGCGTGGCGGCACGTTCGAAGATGAGAAGGGCAAGGAGCGCAGTTACACCACGCGCAAGCAGAAATGCCGCCTTGAGGTCGACGGCTTCGTGTATCCCTACGAGGCACGCCTCGAAGACGGCCAGAAGGCCTTTGCACCTGGCGAGTATGAGCTTGATGTCGCCGGTATGCTGCAGGTGAATAAGGGCAACATCGCGTTGGGTAAGTTCGCCAAGCTCAAGCCGCGTCAGGCTTCTCCCGGACGCGCTGCGTCGTAATCCATGGCCGTCCTGATCTACACCACTCATCCCTACGTCGTGCTCGGCTCGGGCTTTGTCCTGGGCGCTCTGACGGTCGGTGCGATGTGGTTCGGCGCAACTCGGAAATAGCCTCATGACACGTGTCCTCACCTGTATCGATGCAGTGCCTGCACAGGACGGCACGTGTTCTCAAACTGCTTGGCTGGATCAATCCAGCTGGGTGGAAATGCTGCCCACGGCGGAACAGGCCAATGTCGTGGGGCCAGCGATTGTAGTCGGCCTCGTAACACTCGCAGCCTTACGGCTAATCATCCCAAGTAAAGGAGAAGACGAATGAACAGCAAGAAGATCTGCGCCCTGGGCGCATATCTGTCCACCCTCGGCAACAAGCCGAAAGCCATCGCGGTTGGTGGTGCTTTTGCCATGGCCGCTCCGTCTGCATTCGCGCAGGCCGCAGCGGGTTTCGATCCGGCAACGATCTTGGCAGCGGTGGCCGCCATGGTTGCGGCGGGCGTGTTGATCTACACCGCGTTTGCGGTGGGTCGTTGGACCATGAAGGCCTTCGGCCTGATCGGCGGCAAGTAAGTAAATCATCGACAGGGCAGGGCGGGGAAACCCGCCCTTTTTTATATGACCGGAACAGTCCTCCTAATTTTCTATTTTATGGCCGGCCGCATCATGGCCGATGGGCTCCGCTGATGCGCTGGGTCGGTCAATATTTCGCGCGTGCGGTTGTGAGGCGAGTTGCGTATGTCGTCGTAGCCGCATTTTGTGGGCTGCTGCTGCAACTTTGTAGTGGCAGTGCGCATGCGGCTGTTGACCAGGGCGAGGCGTACTCGCTCTGCATGCAGTTTGCTAGCGAGATGGTTGCGAAGAATCCGGACATGCGGCGCAACCCTTCGTGCCCGTCGAATAAGCCATTTCAATACACATGCCAATATCAAGCGATCCCCTATCCAGGCGCTTCCCCTTGGTCTATCGACACATGCGGTGATTACAGCTACGACGATCAGTACACCTGTGCCTCTCGTAACTCAAAGAAGCTCGCTGACGCAGCACCCTGGTACACACCACCACCGAGTTGTATTTCCGGCTGTCAGGTGCAGGGCACCTCGTTCAGCGGTGACAATGGCGGCGTTAAGACCTATGGCATGAAGGATCGCACCTATAACGGGTCGATCTGTACCCCTACAAAGCCGACTAACGACATTGGCGAATTGCAGGAAGAGAAGGACGACGCCACCAAGGAAAAAGCGCCGGAATGCACCGCGCTGGGATCTGGGCAGACGGCCTGCATGAAGCCGAACGGCGACTATTGCGCAACGGCGTCATCCGGCAAGACGTTCTGTTGGAAGCCCACCGAAACGGGCAAAAAAACCGATGCCACCGATGCGCAAAGCAAGACGCCAAAGGGCGATCCCGTGACGCCGCCGCCGATTCCTCCGCCGGATGGCGAATGGCAGCGCAAAGAAGGGCATCAGCAGACCACGTGCGTGAACAACACATGCACTACCTACAACGTGACCAACTACACGACCGTGCCGTCTGGTACTTCGAAGAACGGCACGGGTGATAACAGCTCCGACGGCTCGGGCAACACGTCCGGCAATGGCAGTACTAGCAGCACGGGGAAGAAGGACGACGACAGCAAGGACAGTGCGAGCGATAGTGGAAACTGCACCACGCCGCCTATCTGTGTTGGCGATACCTTGAAGTGTCTGCATCTGAAATTCACTTGGAAGACGCAGTGCAATACTGATCGCGGCGAAGTCACTGCGGGTGCTACGTGCAGCGATGGTGATGTGCCGGTGTGCGCTGGCAAGAGTTGCAAAGCCGCTGAGTATTCGCAGGTTTTGCAGGCCTGGCGCACCCGGTGCGGTCTGGAGAAGGATCGCGACGCAGCTAAAGCCGACGCTGACCGGGGTTCAGCCGATGCCGCTGGAGACGATGAAAAAGGCGAGGTTGCCAAGCTGTGGGCCTCTGACGGCAAGCCTGGTCCGCATTTTGATCAGAGCCGTCTGAGCATCGGTGGTGGCGACTTGCTCGGCGGCAACATCGAGATCATGGGCACGTCATTCACTTTGAACGCTCAGTTCTACGATGCGCTCGCCATCATCAAAAAAATCATCATTGCGTCCGCCATGGTGGCTGCGTTCGTGATCTTGTGGAGGTCCTAATGTCGTGGTTTTCTTTCGATGTTCCGTGGCTGGGCGCGCTGGGCGGACTCCTCAACAAGCTGATGAAGCTCAAGTTGGCGTTGTGGACCGCCAAGGCTCTAGGTGCGCTCGGTCTCGGGTTCGCCGGTAAAGCGTTCGTGTATGACCCGCTCATTGACCAGGCCGTGAGTGCCTGGCAGCTGGTGCCGCCGTTGGCGGCCAACTGGGTGCATGCGCTTGGCCTGGACACTGCTATTTCAATTATCCTCAGCGCGTACGGCATCCAGGGCGTGCAGCGTGTCTTTCTCACTCGTGCAAATCAGGCTCGCGACGAATGATCGGTGATACCGCCTCTATTTCTCTGTTGACCGGTTTGCCGGGTTCTGGCAAGTCGCTGCGCATGACGCAGCGCATTGTCGAGCTGGTGGAGCGGGGCGCACACGTCTACACGTGCAACATCAATGGCATCAGCGTACCCGGCGTCACGCCGTGGGAAGATCCAACGAAGTGGCGCGAGCTGCCTGCTGGCGCTGTTTTGTTCGTCGACGAGGCGCAGCAGTATTTTCGCGCTCGACGCGGCGGTGATCCGCCTGAGTACATCAGCGCGATGGAGACGATTCGCCACCTTGGTGTGCGCCTGGTGCTGGCAACGCAGCAGCCGAACTACCTCGACACGCACCTGCGTGGCCTGGTTGGTTTCCATGAGCATCTGTTGCGCCAGTCCGGCAAGGATCAGACCTTCATCTTCCGCAATCACCAGGTCATGGACGAGGTGCGGTTGGGCCTTAAGCGCATCAAAGGCTTGTACGACTATCAGCTGTGGAAGCTGCCTGAGAAATATTTCCAGTACTACAAGAGCGCGGAGCTGCACACGGTCAAGTACCGCATGCCGTCGTTGATGAAGAAGATCCTGATCACCGGACCGATCGCCATCGTGATGATGCTCAGCGTTTTCGGGTGGCTATTCTGGAAGGGTATCCATGGGCGAGCGGAAGCGGAGGAGATGGCCAAGACTGCGCCTGTGGCGCAGCCGGGCCATTCCTCCGCTGGAGCGACCTCGGGAGGCAACGCCAGGCCTGCCATCGCAAGCGGTGAGGATTACATGCGTGCGATCACCCCGATGGTCCAGGACGTCCCGTGGTCAGCGCCAGGCTTTGCGGGTCGCGAGTTCCGTGCAGATCCGCACATGTTCTGCATGAGCAGCGAGAACAGCTGCCGGTGCGTTACGGAGCAAAACACCAAGGTCGTGGTGCGCGACGATGTTTGCCGCGACATTGCCAGGTGGGGCGAGCCATACAACCCGTACAAGCCGCCGCAGGAGCGCCGGGAGTACGCGAAGGCTGAGCAGGCCGATCACACTAAGCAGGACGCGCCGCAGCCGGCTTATGGCGCGCCAGGCACGGTTATGTCGAAGGGGGCGAGAGTGCAGGGCACGTTTCCCGAATCACCTGGCTACCAGGCGCACAGCTACACCAAGGCAACGACCTTGGAAATGTAATTCCGTGACGCGTCACATAACTAATTGTCATTAGACTTTCGTGACGCGTCACGATAATATAGACACATCAAGTCAGGGGTGCCACATGCATATCAAAGATCTGTTAGTCGAGATTCAAGCCGTCATTCTGATTGCAGTTCTGTTGTTTCTTTGGTTCCGTGCTGCTCGCCGCGAAGCCAAGAAGAAGGCTTAATGTGATGCGTGACGAAAAAGACCCCGGCACCCTCGAAATGCAGCTGCCACGCAAGAAGGGCAGGCCGCCTAAGTTCATCGGCGGCGCAATGTCGGCTGCGGAGCGTGCCAAACGGTATAGGGAAGGTCTGCGCAATGAGGCTCGCCAAGTGGTCCCGGCCATCGTTTTTGAGGCCGAGGGCGAGCCTCTGCGCGATACGGCCATTCTTGAAGCATTGCGCCGCGCCATGCTCAAGGGCGACGGTCGCGCAGTTCACGCAATCACTGACGAGTTGCGTACGCGTTACTGCCGCAAATCGTGACGGATCACAAAAAGGAGCTTACTATGAAATATCGTATCGATTGGGTCGAGGTTGGTCTTAACGTGTGCGTAGTCGCTGGGCTACTCGTCGTCTTCTTTTTCTGAAGAGGATATTGTGATGCGTGACGAAATTACTCCATTGCGCCTCGTCGCTGCGGCGTTAGTTCCTGCGCTTGAGCGCTCGGTCGCCGGCTAGAGCGTGCACCGCATAGCCGAGTCGTTCCTGGTAAGCGATTCAAAGCCGTGTTCGGTCTTTATTAGCAGCCTTCCGCCCTGGCAACGCACGTTGTCTGGCCAATACATCACGTCGTTGGGCAGTTCGGTGTTGGGCGTCTCGGTGACGATGCGTTCCTCTACTGTCGGCGGAGGGCAGGGTTGCCTGTCATTGCGTTCCTGGGTCAGTGCGCTCTTGTTGGCCACCAGGCCGAACGTGGCACCGATGAAGCCTAGTCCGACGACGAACGTCGATATCTGCCAGCCTGCCTTGTCCATCATCGCCTCCGTGAGAATCCCGCGATTGTAGGGGTGTAGGGGTGTAGGGGTGTAGGGGCATAGCCCCTACGGATAACGCCTCATCCGCGCCGTGGAGATCGAGGCCCACGCGTGTGCCGGACCACTCGTGCTCGATCGGCGGACCCCGTGCCATCCACCATTGATGACCGCGTTTCTCGCCTGCGTTGAATCACGTCACTGAGGTAGATCACCTCGGCGCCTCGAGATAAACGAGACCCCGGAACCCTTGTGGCAGTAGGCTTTCGCGGATTCGCCGATCGCGCGTTTCTCTCGATGGACATCATCATTGACCACTCGCGTGCTATGGCGCACGTCAGCGCCCAGTACCGCATATCGCACGGCTCGATGTCGTGTCCTTCGGGAGTGAAGAATCGGTGTCCCTGGAAACCAAAACCGGCCCAAGGGCCGGTCAGGTCTACGCGTTCGTAGGTGTCTATCGTCATCCGGTCCGCTTCCTTTGGAGGGACCAGCATTGATAGGCCGCCAGGGCGCACAGGAGCGTCAATAGCGCGACTTCGCATAATGTATATTATGTCAAGGCGCTTGCAGCGCTGGTTGCGTTCGTTTGCTGCTGCGGTCACGCCGCGGCGGCGACGATGGCCCGCCGAACGGAGAGCGGCGCATGCGTAATCGAAAACTGACAGGCCAATGGGCCGGTTTTTCGTTTCAGAACAGATACCTCATTACACCAGAGGGCCGCGCCATGGAGCCATGGCAGCTGAGCTACCTATCACTCACCTGCGATATCGCACGCGAGTGGACGAAGATGATGGCCGAGGGACGGTCAAAAACTCGGCTGAAACGTCCGGCGAACGTCATTTTCATTAGGGATCGATTCAGAAAAAAGATTGAATCAACATCGGGTCCGCAGGTGGTGGCTACCGGCTTTGCGGCGGAATGCGCAGGATCATCATTGCCGAAGGCGCGTAGGCGCAAAGGCCGCGTGTGAAGCGTTATCCGTAGGGGCGATGCCCCTACACCCCTACAATGCCCGCTCATCGTCAACGGGGGCCGTATGAGCTACAGACCGCAAAACAACCATGATGGGCTTTGGTGGGAAATCGCGCTGGGCATCTTTGTAGGCCAGCTCATGACCGCAGCACTCGCGGGCGTGGTGGCGCTGTGCCTAGGCTACTTCACGCTGCGCAGCGTCAGCGCCGCGCTGCCCACAGTCGGGCCGCACCCTCTATACAAGCCACGCTCTCAGCGCGCAGAACCGGCACGGCTGCAACTACGCGAACTAGAATCAGACGAGCGGTGCATTCAACACAAGCGCTTCCGACGACTGTCGAACGGCTGGCAGGAGTTGCCGAACGATCCCTGTTGAATCGTGACACGTCACGAAACTACATATCGAGCGTAGTTGCCGGCGTGCTGGTGACGGTCTGATAAGCCTTACTTTCGGGGAACGTACCAAGGCTGCGCGGAACACGCCCGATTACACCGCTTCCTTGATGGTCGCGATCAGCGCCACCGGCGTCACTCCCTACGGTCGCAACGCCAGCAGCGCCGTCGCTCCTGCCATCTGGCGAGGTGTTATAAAGGCGCGGGTCCTGCTCGCGCACTGGCTCGCGCCACGGCCAGGGGGTAGCGACCAACACATGCTTGCCGGCTGCCAAACGCACACCATATGGCAGCATCGAGACGACATAGCCAAGCGCCCGCAACTGATCGATATCAAGCTGCTCAATGACATTGTTTGACGTATCGATCCACTGCACCCACGCACGCTCATGCGAGCCAACACGTGCACGCGCAGCCAACCGAATGCGCCCTTTCTCCGCAAGCTGCGCGACATAGCGCTGCTCGTCGGTCAGATCGGCAAGAGGATCGGGTGGCGGCGCATGCACGGGCACACTTGGCGCGCCATTAGCGAGACCAGCACCCACACTGGTCTTGTCGGACTGCTGCCACACATGCGCACCGCCCGGCGCAGGCTTTTGCGTTTCCTGCTTGCCCTTGCTGAAAAAGCCCGCGAAAAAATACAAGCCGACGCCGCCGACCACAAGGAAGATCACGGCACGCACGGCCATCGCGGCCCAAACGTTTTTGCCGCCCTCTTCGTAAACCTCGGTATTTTCCGCGCCAGGCGCGTAGCCGTCATACAGGGGAAAGATGGCGGGATCGTACTTGAGCGTCTGCCCACCCACTTTTTCAAACTTGCCGGGCGAGGTCGTATGGAAATACGTCACGCGGTACCGGCTTTTCATGCCCACCGCAGTGAGCTTCTGGAACGTATTTTTTTTCTCGATACGCGCCTTAACAGCGGAATGCAGCCGATTGATCCACTGCGTCATGATGACCGCATCGCCGCCGTTCTGACCGAGCAACGCCCAGAAATTTTCGACGGCTGGTTCCAGCGGCTTACGCTCGTTCACGTAGAACTCGTGAACCTCATCGATCACCACCAGTGCATCTTTGAATTCGTCTGGAATGCACCACTTGCCCGAAGCATCCTGCGTGCAGGCAAACAACTTGGCTACATCCTTGGTGTCCACAAGAACCAGCCAGTGCCGCACATCCTTTTCCTCCATCCCCAGATGCTTGGCGATGCGGTCATGGCGTAGACCGTTGAGGCGAGCAAACACGCGACGACCTTTCTTAATTGCCGGCAAGATGTGATTTTTTACCGCGTCGTAGCTCTTACCGGCGCGCGGCACACCTTCATTGAAAACGAGCATGTCACCAAATCCCTAGCGTCAGCACACGACGCAGCAAGTAGAAAATCATGGCCGCACCCACGGCAACCAGGGACGGCCCAATCATGAAGACATCCGCGAACCAAAGGATTGTGCTGCCGGCATTTCCCAGCATCGCGCCGATGCTCTGGCCTTTCATGAAGTCGGGCATCGGCAAGAGGCTCAAGACATACAAGATCGCCGACAGCGACTGTTCCAACCACATCACAAACAAATCGCCAATGAAATCAGCGAACGCGTGCCAAACCGCCTTGACCGCTCTCCATATCCAGGCTGTCAGATCGGTGAACCAACCAGCGTACATGCCCTGCCCCTTATGTCACGGCGATGCGGATGGCCGCATAAGCAGCAATCGCCAAAATGACCCATCCACACGCACGCAAAAACGTGAGGAATGTGCCGCTACAGTGAAAATCAATCGTCATGGCATCCCACCACTTCGACGCGCGCAGGCTAAACACCGGACACGAACCGCCAGACGGAACCGTCATGAAGCTTGCAATCCCGCCAGCGAGAGGTGTGGCGCGAACCTGCGTTGCAAACCTCGACACAACGGACTCCACTGTTTTATCGCTCTTGGTGTAGAGGTCGCCGATAGGCGAAGCCTCTCCCGGATCGTCGCTATCCCCATCACCGTCGCCGTCTCCGTGTCCACTTCCGGAGCCGCCACCAGAGCCGCCAGAACCGCCACCCGAACCATTGTCTTTGCCACCCTCGCCCACGTTGCCCTGCCCGCCTTTGCTGCCGCTGGAACTCCACGTGGTCGTGTTGTAGGTGGTGTTATTGACGGTGGTCGTGGTGTTGGAAACCTGCTTAGGGTCTTTCAGATTAGGAGGAGGCGTCGGCGTAGCGGGTGCCTTCTGCCGATCACCGGCATACGTGCCATCGGCGGTCTGACGCGGGCCAGTTAGCTCTGGCTTCCAGCACAGCGTGGAACCAGCAGCGCCGGTCACACAGTGGGTGCCGTCCGACCTGATGCACTCAGCGTAAGCGCCGCCAGTAGATGCACACGTTTGCTTGTCAGGCTCATGAATACCAGACGGCACAGCATCGCCCTCTTGGCACTCCTGCCCCGTGGGTGACCAGTTCTTGGCAGCGCAATACAGGTCGGCACCACCACCCATGCACACATCCACGCCGCCAACGGAATTCATTGTGTACTGGCACTGATTCGAACACGCATAGATGGAACCGCGCACCGAGACGTTCGTCAGCGGAGGCGCATTTTTGCAGTTGTTATCATTGTCATAGGGGTACTCGCCGCAGGTCACCACAGACACGGGGCCTTGATAGTAAGCAGCGGCGCTGTATTGACATTGGTAGTACTTGCCAGCAGCCACGGTGCCCTTGTCTACGCACGTGCCTGGGCTGGTAATAAGGTTCGTGTCTTTGACCTGATACGCGCTGGCATCCTTCATGCACTTGGCAAATGCCTGTGACCGCGAGTCAGCAGCCTGCGCAGGAGAGATGGCACATAGCGCGATGACGAATGTCACCAACGCCGAACGAATCACTCGCATCATGGCGCGTCCAAACCCTTGACGGCTGCCCATCCACACAGCGCGCCCATGAATGCACAGAACAGTAGAACGATCATGACGACCCCCAGAAAGAGAGAGGGCGACACCGAAGCGCCGCCCTACCCTCACCACCATTAGCCGAAGAAGCCAGCCACCTTCTTTGCACCCCACTTGGTGAAGCCAACCAGCGCGATCAGCGCGGCAGCACCCACAACAGCGGTCACGGCATCAGCCGCACTCAGACCCGACAGAATGTCACCCATTTTTTCTCTCCTTGTTGATTGATTGATTTACCGGTCATTGAACATGCCCGCGACGCTGCCGGCGAGGCGCCCCAGGACGAACCACACGATCACCACACCGCAGCAGCCGGTGGACCACACAACGGCGTCCTCATTACTGGGCATGGCGAACGCTTCTTGCACCAGCGCATACACGCTGTATTCGCTACCACTGACCAGCACGTAGGCACTACATTCGCCGACCGATTGGCCGGTGGGCACCAAGGTGCCATCTGCTTGAAGGGCTACGCACATCGCCATGGGCTAGGCCGCTGCGCGTGCAGGCGCTTTGACAGCGCGCAACGCATGGAACTTGCTGAAATTGATCGCACCCTTGTTGACCGTCACCATGGCTTCAACATCGAGCTCGTATTCACCGGGCTGATAGGCGGCTTGGCCCTTCTCCAAACGCACATCCAGCGGATACGCGAAGCCACCGGCTTCGAGCTTGGCTTTCTGCTTGCGCGTGGTGTATTCCCGATCCTTGCCCTCGTCGTCCTTGAACGTGCCGCCACGCTCATCGACTTCGACACTCAAGACGGTGACTTTGATTCCGCTCATGGTGTAACCCCTTCTAAGGTTTGATTGACGCCCGCGATTTCGGGCCATTGATTGGCTACGTCTGCTGTTGCCCACGCCGGTAGCCGATGCGACGTGCAGGTGCTGATGACGGCATGCAACGCATCGGGCGTCGGGCATTGCCGCAAAATGAAATTCAGGGTTGCGCCGTACTGGCGCTTGAGGTGCCGGCGCGCACTTTTCCAAGTGGCATCAACGGCAGCTTTGGTGATATCGATCCGCGTGGCGACGCAGTGAAGGAACTTTAAAACCGGGTACGCGCCAAGCAGATAGCCAGCCGGATCACGCAGCAAATCCAACGGCAATTCCTTGCGATTGGTGGCCCGAAACTGCGCCTCATAGCGCACCCATTCGGACGCTTTGTCACCCTGCTCCCTGCCCTTCTCGTACACGCGCAGCTGCTTCTCTGACTTCTTGCCGCCAACATAAAAGGTCTTGCCGTCACCGCTGTCATGATCGTCAACTGTCTGCGCTTTAGGACGCTGGCCGCGATTGTCAAACTCGCCCGATGCGTACCAACTTTGCGCCAGTTTCAGCGGGTATTTGCCCAACAGGTCATCGGCGGCAACGTCAATACGAGTCAATCTCCCAGCGCAGCTTTCGAGCTTCGCTCGAAGCTCCAGCCACCGCTTCGCATGGCCGCAGCGCGCTGCGCTCAACACTCCACACCCGGTACCGGTCAACTCGATACGCGCGGTGTAGGTGCCATCCGCACGGCGGCAGTTTTCCCCGCCTAACTCGATCAGTCCAACATGCTGACCATCGCTATCAGTGATGCGCACGCGCCAGGTGTAGAAGCGCCCAGGGCCTGCCGTTTCGTCGAGTTCCAGCCCAAGGCCGGCGAAGAACCAGCAGAAAACCTGCAATGCAACCGCACGGGCATTGGCGGCGGTCACGTCCATCCATTCGCGGACCTCTTCGGGGTCGTCGTTGACGAACACGCCGGCTTCGCCGAGAACGGCGCGAAGATCTACAGAGGCGGAAAACCAATCAATGCCGACCGTGAGGGTTCCATCGGCGTTCCTGAATTCACTGACTCCCCTGTTAGACGAGGGGAGTCCCGACACCGCGAGCGATCCATCAGCCATGAGCGTAGAACTCCACGGCAGCGGCTTCACACGCCAGAGCAGCACGGCGGGAGAAGTACTCGCTCTGCTCTACCAGCCGGCCAGCAACGCGCACGGTCAGGCGGAAACGCCGAGTGCGACGGCCACCGATCACGGTGTGGTAGGTGTCGATATGAGAGACGACAGAGGCGGTCATGCCACGCACTCCCCGTACCAGTAACCCGAGGTAGCGTCACCCATGCGCTCGGCACGTTCTTCAGCAGCAGATACGCAAGGATCAACATAGTCAGCCGCCAACGAGGATGAAACCAGATCGGCGTAGCTTTCGATGATGAAGACCTGTTCTCGGTGTGCGCGCAGCGCAGCCTCGGCGCGACGGTCAAAAATCCACGCGACCAATCGGGCGAGGCCGACGATCACGGTCAGCGCGGAAGCGGCGAGCAATGCAAGTGTGTTGGTGTCCATGAAGCCCCTATCCCCTGCCCCTTGACGCGGACCCCGGAGGGGAGCCGGGGGCGCGACCATCAGGTGAATACCTGATGGCATGGGCATTAGACTCATCAGGCATTTACCTGTCAAGGAATTACCTGATGAACGGCATCCAAGCCTTGCTTGACAAAGCCAAGCTGCAAGCGGGCGGAATTTCAGACGCTGAGCTAGCGCGACGGATCGACGTAACGCCGCAGACACTCAGCCAATGGAGACGTGGCGACGTACCAATGCCGGACACACGAATCCCACAGATCGCGCACATAGCGAACGACGCGCCAGAATATTGGCTGGTGTACTTACAGGGAGAAAAGGCGAAGACGCCTAAATTGCGCGCCCATTGGCTAAACGTCTTCAAGGCGCTCGAAATGGTAAAAACTCAAAGCAAGACGGTGCCAGCAATAGCACTGCTGGTCCTTGCAGCAAATCTAATGCCATCCACCGCAAAAGCTATTGAAATCAATAGCTTGCACGATTCGAGTGCGCATAGTCTGTATATTATGTCAAAAACTGTTAGTACTTCTCTTGATTTCACTTGCCGCTGCACCGCGCCGCCCGCCTCAGCCAGCGATCGTGAATACCGAGCCCGAGTCCACGCGCACGCCGGCGCCGTTGATGAAGCTGGCGCGCTCCGAGCACAGGAATGCGACGACGGAGGCCACTTCCTCTGGCCGGCCGCGCCGCTTCAGCACCATGCCGGGGCGTTCTTCATCCAGGAACGAGGCAATGGCTTCTTCGACACTGGTTCCGTTCTCGTGTGCGCGTTTTTGCATCATCTTGTCGGTCATCGGTGTTGCGATGAACGCGGGCGACACCGTGTTGACCAACACATTGTCGGCGCCATAGGCCTTTGACAGTCCCTTGGCCAGGCTCAGGATGCCGGCCTTGGACGCGCAGTAGGCCAACTCATCCACGTACGGTTGCACTGCATCTTCGGACGCGAACAACACAATCCGCCCCCACTGCTTGCGACGCATGGCAGGAATGGCCTGGCGGCACATGCGCACCGCGCCCATCAGGTTGATGTCCAGCGTTTCGAGCCAGCCGGCATCGCTGACCTCCAGGAAATCGCCGGTGGCGCCGGTAACGCCCGCGGCGTTGATATAGATATCCGGGTCGCCCAATTGCGCGCGCACCTGGGCCCAGATGTGGATGACGTCCTGTTGCTGCGTCACATCGCCTTCGATGGCGACGATCTCCCCCAGGCCGGACAACTCGGCCACTGCCTGGTCGAGCGTGCCATTGGGAAGATCGGTGATCGCCACGCGCACGCCGGCTTCGAGCAGCTGGCGCGCCGTCTCCTTGCCCATGCCGGAGTCGCCGCCACTGATGAGGGCGATCCGCTGTTTGATTCCGAGATCCATGTCGAGCTCCTGGTCGTTGAGTACGTGGTGGCGCAGGTACTGCTAGCGCGCAAGGAAACGTTCTGCGGTGCGCAGCGCGAGTGCCATCTGGGTCAGTGCCGGATTGGCTGCCAGTGCGCTGGGAAACACCGAGTTGTCGCAGATGTAGAGGTTCGGCACGTCGAAGGCGCGGCCATCTGGATCGACCACGGCCTGTGCAGGATCGGTCCCCATGCGACAGGTACCGAGCGTATGCGCCGAGCGCGCAGCCGCGAAGATGTTGCGGGCGCCTGCGGCTTGCCAGACCGATTGAAGCAATGCGCGCGCATGGGCGTCGATGGCCTGCTCGTTCGGGCCGTAACTGAAGTCGATGCGTGCCTTGCGCTGCCCGAAGGCGTCCCGTTCGTCGGACAAGGTCAGGCGATTGGCGTCCTGCGGCAGGCATTCGCCATTGATGCCGATACCGGCCAGACGGTTGTAGCGCAGCAGCGTTGCGACCAGGTCCCTGCCCCACAGGCCGGCACCGCGCGCCAGCGTGTTCGCCAGCGTGACCGGCTGTACACCCAGGCTCTGTACCAGATAGCCGCCGATGAAGCTGGCATCCGCCGGGCGCACCATGTCTTCGGTAATAAGCGAAGATGGATACCCGCGATTCATGCGCATGTCCGCATCGAACTCACCCCATACCTGGGTCGCCACGTGCGCCATGAAATTGCGGCCGACCTGCCCGCTGGAGTTGGCCAGCCCCAGGTTGAGCAACAAGCGCGGTGTCTCCACACCACCTGCGCACAGGAAGACGGTGCTGCAGCGCTGGCGATACTCCTGCCCATGCTGGCGATAGATCACCGCAGTCACCGCACCGTGGCCGTCGCGCTCAAGATCGACTACCCGGCTGTCGGGACGCAATTGCGCGCCATGCGCCCTGGCCAGCGGGAGCCAGGTGGTGTCCACGCTCGCCTTGGCGGCGTTACTGCAGCCCTGGTGACAGGCACCACAGTTGTTGCACGCAGCACGTTGGCCCCAATGCGGCTGCTGATGTGGCCTGGTGACCAAGGCGGCGGGCGCGTCGGTCGTCCGAATGCCCAGGGCGCCGCAACCGCGCTCCATCGCCGTAGCCGACGCATTGCGTTGTGGTGGCCGATACGCATAGCTGCGATCGGGGTCCCACGGGTAATGCACGGGACCGGAGACCCCGATGAAGGTCTCCACACGACGGATGTAAGAAATCAACTCTTGGTGCGGGATCGGCCAATCGGCGCCCTGCCCGGTCTGGGTCAGAAGGCTGAGATCGCGCTTGTCCGGCCGCGGGCAGAAAGCGCCCCAATGCAACGTCGAACCACCAAGTCCGGAGCCCGAGTTGTTCGGCCCGAACGCAGTGGGCGTTTGCCCACCGCTCAGGCGCTCGTCCATCCAATAGATGCCGGTGGTCAACTCATCGGGAATATGCGAATCCGGCGTAAATGCCGCGCCGGCTTCCAGCACGACGACCGAGACGCCGGCTTGCGCAAGCCGCGCTGCAAGCGGGCCGCCCCCTGCTCCGCTGCCGACCACCACCACGTCGACGCTGTCCTGGCGACCAGCGTCGGTCATTGAGCAGTCTCGGGCGCACGCAATTGCCAGTGCTCATCCCGGCCTGCTGCCGTCTCTAGGTAGCCCACAGGGCCATTGCCCGTGTCGTTGCCGACGGCAAAACCGTCGTAGCCCAGCGCGGCCATGGTGGCGGGAAGGCTGGTCCAGGTGCGCACCACGTCCGCGCGTACATCCTCGAACCAATGCGCAAGTTGCCCAGCATCCAGGCCGTGCGCAGAGGTATTGCCCACCACCGCGCACGCGATCTCCTGCAGCCAACGGTCCTGGCCCTCTGCTGACTGTTCGGCAAAGCCGTCGGCCAGTGAATCGAGTGCATCCAGGCCAAGCGCAATCGCCAGGCGATCGTCTGGCAAGTCTGCGTACCGCCAGCCATCTCCCGCGCCTTCTGCGAGCTGCAGGTCGATACGCCGCGCAATCTGCGCCGCATCGCCCGCGCCATCCAGCACGCGTGCAGCCACGGCCGCGAGCACGTTCATCTGCCGCGGGTTCAACACGCCCTTGCCCGAGGCCGGGGGGCCCGCGTGTCGGGCGAGCAAGGTCTTGCGCATGCGCGGCGCGACGCGCTCGGAGTTCAGCAGGGCCATGAAGTCCTCAGGCAGGCAGTTCTCAACGCAGCGGTGCACGTGCGCTGCGACCAACTGCGCCAGTTCCCGCGGCTGCTCATTGGGAATCAGATGCGCGGCATTGGCGACGATGGCGAGCTGCGCATGCGCGTAGTGCGGCGCATTCAAGCGCCGCTGCGCAGCCTCGCCCAGATCGCCATCCTGGCCACCTGCGACAATCACTGCCGGCACGCCGATGCACCCGGCCTGCGCGGTGCAGTCTTCTCGACTACCGCGGGTGAGCCATGCCATCCATGCACTGGGGGCGGTGCGCAGAACGTCGTTTATCGCGGCGTCCCTGCTTTCATCAGGCAGCGGAGTGGCGCAGTTGGCATCCACGAATTGCGCAGCCTCCATGCGCGTAGGCTGCCCGGTTTCGAACCAGGCAAGCATGGTGCGGCGTCGCGATTCCTGCATCGGTTCGGGTGCCGGGGGCGACGCGGCAACAAGCACCACGCCCGCCAAACCGGCAAGGCCCGCCACGCCGTCGCGCGCCCGTGCCGCCGCCAAGGTGGCGATCTTCCCGCCCATGCTATGCCCTACTGCAAACCAGCATGCCGGTTGCCGCTTGATGACTTCAGCGCTAAACCAGTCAACAAGCGCATTCGTGTTGCAGTGGTCCAGCGCAGGCGCATCGCCGAATCCAGGGATGTCCAGGGCAATACAGTCGAAGCGGCTACCTAACTGCGCGATGACATGGCTCCACTCATGCCGGCTGGCGCCGAGGGCATGCAGGAAGAACAACGTTGGCTTGGCCATGTCGCACCTTGTGTGTCGGTTCGGCATGGTGGCGCACGCTTCGTCCACGCCCCGTGCAGATGAGGTCGACAGCCGGTTAGCAGTTGTCAGGCATTAGCTGGCCAGATGCAGGGGTTCAACTGCGGCGATGGACAAGGCGCGGATGCGCTTCAACTCGCGGTCTCGCAAGACCGTCGCCCTGCAGTCATTGAAGCGAAGAACCCTTTTGGCGGAAGGGCATCTGCTGAGCGAAAAAGACAGTTCCAGGCGTTGCGCGACCGTCTACGCAGGCACACAGGTCGAAGCTTCCAGCTGTTTCAAGAAATCCGAGAAACCGCCAATTGCCCGTGCCTGCCTGCGGGCACTGGTCCACACCACCGAGCGTGGCGACCAGGCGATCGAGGCGTTGATCGCCTGCAGCGCGTGCACCAGCGCAACGTCTTCGCTGCAGGTCACGGCAGGGAACCCACCGCATTGTTGATAGAGCGCGGTGCTCACACCGAGGTTGGCGCCGTGAATGCGACCATGACCTTGTCCGGTTGCCTGGGTCTGTTCGAACCTGCAACGCACTTCATCGGAATAGTCCAGCCAATCCTCCACCTGCACCACACCGCAGAACACGTCCGCGTCGGCCCTGCGCTGCTCCACCAGCCAGTCGGCGGGGACGCGCGAATCAGCGTCGGTCACGGCCAGCCAATCGGCGCCCAGTGCAATGGCCTTGGAGGCTGCTGCGGCCCGCGCAATGCCGACGCCGCCAGGTACGGGTACGTCGATCACGCGCGCGCCCAACGCCTGTGCCAGTGCTGCTGTTGCATCCGTGCAACGGTCCACTGCGACGATCACCTCCACAGGCTCGCGCAGTTCGGGGTGCGACGCGGCAAGAAAGACCGATGCGAGGCAGGCGGCCATGCATTCGGCCTCGTTATGCGCCGGAATGATGACAGCGATCATCGCAAGCCTTCGTGCTGCGCCACCGACAATGGTTGCGCGCTCCACGCTTCCAGCAGGAAATCGCTATCTTCGTAGCGATAACTCAGCGGCAAGGTGAGCAGTCGCGCGATACCGGCATGGACCGCGATGCCATCTTGTTGTGCCTGTTGGAAAGGATGCTTCCAGTGGCAGGCCACCAATAGTCCCTCCGGCGTGAGCGCCTGCTGCAGACGCGCGATCAGCTCGTCGAGTTCGGACGCGGCGAGGTAGTAGCCGATCTCGCTCAGCACGATCAGCTCGAAGCTTCCCACCGGCCACTGCTGCGGATGGCAAGCCTGCACGATTTCGACATTGCTTCGCTCTCCCACGCGTTGCTTGGCATGTTGCACCGCAGCTGCCGACATATCGGTTGCCAGCAAGCGCTCGCAGCGTGAAGCGAGTCCACAGGTCGCTTCGCCGTTGGAACACCCCAGTTCCCATCCCCGGGCAAATCCCTGCCGAGGCAAGGTTGCCAGCAGGATGTCGCGTTTGCGCTTTTCGTACCAACGTGTCCCATAGCCGAACGGATCGTGCTGCTGGTAGATGCTGTCGAAATAATCGGCGTTGGCCTGGGCGTTCATGGGAGAAAGACCTCGAAGTCGCGCTGAAACCTGACCAGCGCCCAGTCGGGAAGGATGGGATTGCGCAGCGCAGGCGTGAGGTGACCGGTCTGGGTCTTGAACGCGGACATCGCCTGCATCTTTGCAGCATGAGCATCGGCAGACAGCACAAGACGCGTGGCCGATGCCAGCATCTGACTGTGGTCGGGGTCGTCCCAATGCCATGCCCATATCGGAAACTGGATCAACCGCGCTCCGCATTGTGCAACTGCGTTGCTCGCCGCATCAGCGCACGCTTCGTGGTCGGGGTGGCCATCGCGCGCATACGTCACCAGGACCACGTCGCGTGGCTGCAGCAGATCGGCCAGCCGCGCACCAAGTGCGTCGACTCCCGCACGTACCTGGCCATCTCCCGCATCCAGCCTGACGATGCTGGATGGATCGATGCCCAGGCGCGCCAGCGCATCACGCAACTCCTCACAACGCGCAGCTGCTAGCCGCGCGGGCGGCCATGCGTCGTCCTGCGGGTAGGCGGCTTCGCCATCGGTAACGGAAACGATCAGGGCCTGCCTTCCCGATGCGATCGCCATCGCAAGCAGCCCGCCACACCCCAGCACCTCGTCATCCGGATGCGGAGAAACCACCACCACACGTGAAGCGGTGCCCAGCAACTGTTCGAGGCTGCTGGTGAGCAGCGCATTCAACTGGCGCGATGCACGCCAGCGCTGTTCGCTGACGCCTTGCCCTGCGATCTGCTCGCCCCTCACAGCAACCATGGGTTGACCTCGCGTGCGTGCAGCTGCTCCCTCAGCCACTGCTCGTCTTTTTCGCCGTGGGACTGGCGGATGAAGGCAGCCAGGTCGGCGCACCGTTGCGCGTGCCCGGCATCGCAGCACAGTGAGGCAGGCCCCAGAGCCAAGGCGGCGCGTTCGATCACGTCCCGGCAGACGCGGTCCATTACGCTCCGTAACCGAATGACAGCCAGTTGATGGCTTTGGGTTGGAGCGTCGTCGATCGTATTCGCCAGGTCTTGCAGCATCAGCCGTGCACCCGTCAGCTGTTCGTCGATGGTGCCCAGGTGTGCTGCGGCGAAAGGGTTGTTTGCCACTCGTGGCGAGCGGCGGACATGCTCGGCAATGGCCGCGGCGGCGCCATACCAGCAGGCCGCGATGCCTGCCCCACCATGCCAAAAACCCGGCCGCTGCAAATAGAATTCCGGCTCACCCAGCAAACGTGCCGGCGCACTTGCGAAAAGGCCGTTGCCAGTTGGAATGCCGAGCATGCCTGGTCCGTGCCACTGAGTTGCATCGAGCTCGAAGCATCCCTGGCTTAGCGTCACTGCGGCAAGCGGCTGCCGATCACCGTTTCTGACGGTCACCAGTGCGTGTGTCACAACGTCCAACTCTGCGCTGCACCACGGTTTGATACCGGACACGGTGCTTGAGCTCGCCTCATACGTCACGGTGTCAAGCGGCCCACCCGCTGCCCACACTGCCCACACCGCTCCATTCGAAGGCAATGGTTGGCCGGCCTCGAAAAAAATCGACACAGCGTCGTAGTGCGCTTCCAGCACTTTGGCAAGCGGCAAGCTCGCAGCACCCAGCCTGCTCAGCGCCTGCCAGCGAGCGTACGTGCGTCCTGCGCCAGGGTTGGGAAGTTGCGGCGTCAATCGCAAGTACTCACGCACGCATTGCGCGAGCGCTGGACTTGGCGATATCGAAGCTGTGCCCGGCAGATCGTCGCGGGCGAGTGCTGATTGATACATAGCTCAATCTAGGCGATCGCTCGTCAATCCAAAGTGAGCCAATGACCAATTCCCTCACCGCAACGGCAACTGGATAGGAAGAGTGCTTGGCTGCTTGGCTGCTTGGCGATGGGCGCGAGTCGTTGATGCGAGCGTGGCTTCAACAATCAGCACCGATCGCAATACTGCGCGCAAGAAATGCCACGCCGTGTCTGCGTGCGATTAAGGGGAGCGAACAGAGTTTTTGCGATGCGTCGCCACCGGACTCATCCGATACGGATGATCGATCGTGCTATTGAATGTCGCTTCGAGCCGGAAAGAATCGACAGACCGCCCCTCAGCAGAAAAAGGGCGCAACAGCACTGGTTGGAATCATCGAGCGCTTAGGGAAGGTCTGAACAACGAGACCTGACAGGGCGGAAGGTGGCGTCGTTCCGAAGAGTGGCTTTTGGAACTTCGGAATTTCGCCATTTCTGGCGCTTTCCGCGGGAATTTCCCGGTTCACAGACGCACGCTCCCCATCGCCGGC
>NZ_JAGHWR010000031.1:0-38785 GCF_017746155.1 Xanthomonas sp. D-36-1 | reverse complement strand
GCCGGCGATGGGGAGCGTGCGTCTGTGAACCGGGAAATTCCCGCGGAAAGCGCCAGAAATGGCGAAATTCCGAAGTTCCAAAAGCCACTCTTCGGAACGACGCCACCTTCCGCCCTGTCAGGTCTCGTTGTTCAGACCTTCCCTAACGGAACAGTTCGCCTGCGAAACGAACAACGGGCGCCTCAGGGCGCCCGTTGTTCGTTTGGGAACGGCATGCTGTCGGCCGACCTCACCCAGCGCTGCCAATGCCGCAACGAGCCACTTCGATGAACCCGACGACGTGGCGCGGACTCACCCCGTACTGCTCCAGTCCAGGTGCAAACCGGCTGCGTATCGGCGCTGCGCTGACAAACGCGCGCGCGCCGCTGGCACGCTGCTATCGCTTCGAGAGCGTGTTGGTTGGCGAACAGGGGGCTGGCCGCTGGCGCATCCGCTTCGCGATTCCGCGCGCGGCGCCCCCCAGGCGGGGGTTTCCCGCGCTCTGGATGCTGGATGGCAACCGGGCATTGACGCGATTCGACCCTGTCACGCTGCGACGCTTGTCGTGCCTGCCGGTGCCGCCGGTCCTGGTCTTTGTCGACGTCGACCACACGCTGCTGATCGACCTGCCCAGCCGCGCTCGCCACTACACATTCCTGCCGGCCGACTACCCGTTTCTTGCTGCGCCCGGTGCGGCCGAGGAGTTGGTGGGGGGCGGTGCGCAGGAATTGCTGGATCTGCTGCTGCAGGAGGCTGTGCCTGCGGTAAGGCAGAGGGTACGGCTCGATGACAGGCGGCAGGTCATGTGGGGGCATTCGTTGGCCGGCCTGTTCGTGTTGCATGCGTTGTATGCGGGCGCCGCATGGTTCACCGGGTTCGCTGCCGCCAGTCCGTCGCTATGGTGGGGACAGGGCGCATTGCTGGGCGAGCCAGAACGGCGCTTTGTTGCACGCAGGCCGCACCAATCAGCGCATCTGTGGCTGTTGCTTGGCGGCGCAGAGCGGGCGGGGCAGATCGATGCGCGCCGCCGTCTGGATTGCGATCGCGCCGCCTTGTTGAGCGCCATCCAGGGCGCGCCCGCCGATGCCGCACACCACCTCGCGGGACGACTGGCCACGCTGCCAGGTCTGGCAGTGCGCTACCGCGAGTTCCCTGCACTGCACCACGCGGCAGTGTTCCAGGCCTCGCTGCGCGCCGTGTTGCGGGATGTTGCCGGGTTACCGGTACGGGGCCGCCACGGCCGCAGGGTCTGAATCGGTGCAGGCCTGCGGGGACGGGCGTAGGCGTGCCGGCCAATGCCTGCCGTGCCCGGCCCGTTATACTCGACGTCAATCGTTCGCTTGGCCCGTGCCACTGGAGTGTTGTCAGCCAGCGCGATGCCTTCGTACCCCGACCCGATGGCGTGCACCGCGCCGTTGACCGAGATCCCCGTTTCCATGCGCCTGTCCACGATCAAGCTGTCCGGTTTCAAGTCGTTCGTCGACCCGACCACGTTGCACCTGCCCACCAACATGACCGGCATCGTCGGTCCCAATGGCTGCGGCAAGTCCAACATCATCGATGCGGTGCGCTGGGTGATGGGCGAGAGCTCAGCCAGCCGCCTGCGTGGCGATTCGTTGACCGACGTGATCTTTTCCGGCTCGTCGGCACGCAAGCCGGTGTCGCAGGCGACGGTGGAGCTGATCTTCGACAACTCCGACCACACCATCAGTGGCGAGTTCGCCTCGTTCAACGAGATCTCGGTCAAGCGCCTGGTCAGCCGCGACGGCAATAGCGCCTACTACCTCAATGGCACCAAGTGCCGGCGCCGCGACATCACCGATCTGTTCCTGGGCACCGGCCTTGGGCCGCGCAGCTACTCGATCATCGAGCAGGGCATGATCAGCCAGATCATCGAAGCACGCCCGGAAGACCTGCGCGTGTATCTGGAAGAAGCCGCCGGCATTTCCAAGTACAAGGAGCGCCGCAAGGAAACCGAAACGCGAATTCGGCATACGCGCGAAAACCTCGACCGTCTGAGCGACCTGCGCGAAGAAATCACCAAGCAACTGGCACATCTGCAGCGCCAGGCGCGGCAGGCCGAGCAGTACCAGGCGTTGCAGGAAGAGCGCCGGATCAAGGATGCCGAGTGGAAGGCGCTGGAATACCGCGGTCTGGATGGTCGGTTGCAGGGCCTGCGCGAGAAGTTGAATCAGGAAGAGACACGCCTGCAGCAATTGATTGCCGAGCAGCGCGATGCCGAAGCACGCATCGAAACCGGCCGCGTGCGGCGCGAAGAAGCCGCCGAAGCGGTGGCCAAGGCACAAGCCGATGTCTACCAGGTCGGTGGCGCGTTGGCGCGTATCGAGCAGCAGATCCAGCATCAGCGCGAACTCTCGCATCGCTTGCACAAGGCGCGCGATGAGGCGCAGAGCCAGCTGCAGGAATTGACCCAGCACATCAGCGGCGACTCGGCCAAATTGAGCGTGCTGCGCGAAGCGGTGGCTGCTGCCGAACCGCAACTGGAGCAGCTGCGCGAAGACCACGAATTCCGCCAGGAGTCGCTACGCGAAGCCGAAGCGCGGCTGGCCGACTGGCAGCAGCGCTGGGAAACCCATAACCGCGACACCGGCGAGGCCTCACGTGCCGGTGAAGTGGAGCGCACGCGCGTTGATTATCTGGACCGCCAGGCGCTGGAAGCCGACCGCCGCCGCGAAGCGTTGGTCAATGAGCGTGCCGGGCTGGATCTGGACGCATTGGCCGAGGCGTTCGAGCAGATCGAACTGCGCCATGAAACCCAGAAAACCTCGCTGGACGGCTTGACCGAGCAGGTCGAGGCGCGCAAGCACGCGCTCGCTGGGCTGCAGGAACAGCAGCGCGCCAGCCAGGGCGAGCTGGCCGAGGTGCGCAAGCAGGCGCAGGCCGCGCGTGGCCGGCTGTCGTCGCTGGAAACCTTGCAACAGGCCGCGCTTGGCCAGGAGCAGGGCGCCGCAGTGGCGTGGCTGAAGTCGCGCGGACTGGATTCGGCCGCGCGCGTGGGCGAGCGCATCAGCGTCGAGAGCGGCTGGGAAAATGCAGTCGAAGGCGCCTTGGGCCAGTTGATCGAAGGCGTGCTGGTGGAGGCGCCGGAACAATTGGTCGATGCGCTGGGCGAGTTGGGCGATGGCCGCATCGCGTTGGTGTCCAGTGCCACTGACAATGCGAGCTTCGCGCCGACCTCGCTGGCCGCCAAGGTGCAGGGGCCGATCGCGATCCGTCAGCTGCTTGCGCGTCTGCACACCGCCGAGGATCTGGACGCTGCGCGCACGCTGCAACGCAACCTGCCCGAAGGCGATTCGGTCATCACTCGCAATGGCGAGCGGCTAGGCGAGGGTTGGGTGCGGGTCTCGCGCTCGGGCGCGGCCAAGCAGGGCGCGCTGCTGCGTGAGCGCGAGATCCAGGAGCTGCGCACCCAGATCGAAACCCTGCAGGAGCGCGAAGCCGAGCTTGAGCACCAGTTGTCCAGCTTCCGCGAACAGCTGTTGGCGGCAGAGCAGCAGCGCGAAGACGCCCAGCGCCAGCTGTATATGGCGCACCGCAGCGTCTCCGAACTGGCTGGGCAATTGCAGAGTCAGCAAGGCAAGGTCGATGCGGCGCGCACGCGCATCGAGCGCATCGAAACCGAATTGGCGCAACTGCTGGAAACGCTCGATACCAGCCGCGAGCAGGGACGCGAAGCGCGCGCCAAACTTGAAGACGCGGTCACCTTGATGGGCGATCTGCAGGGCACGCGCGAAGCGCTGGAAAGCGAGCGCCGTCAACTCACCGATGCACGCGATCAGGCGCGCGATGCCGCGCGCGGCGTGCGCGATGCAATGCATGCATTGGCGCTGACGCTGGAGTCGCAACGCACCCAGATCGCATCGCTGAGCCAGACCCTGGAACGCATGGACAGCCAGCGCGGGCAGCTCGACACGCGCCTGGAAGATCTGGTCGCCCAGCTGAGCGAAGGCGATTCGCCGGTGGAAACACTGGAACACGAACATCAGGCCGCGTTGAGCGAGCGCGTACGCACCGAGCGCGCGCTGGGCGAAGCGCGCACCCTGCTCGACAGCATCGACAGCGAGCTGCGCAGCTTCGAACAGACCCGCCAGCAGCGCGACGAACAAGCGTTGGCGCAGCGCGAACGCATTTCGCAACGCAAGCTCGATCAACAGGCGCTGGTGCTCAATGCCGAGCAACTGGAAGCGGCGGTGGTCAAGGCAGGCTTCGTGCTGGAAGAGGTGGTCAACGGGTTGCCCGAGTCGGCCAACGTGGCCGAATGGGAAGCGGCCGTTGGCCAGATCGACGGGCGGATGCGTCGCCTGGAGCCGGTGAACCTGGCCGCCATCCAGGAGTACGGCGAGGCCGCGCAACGCTCCGAATATCTGGACGCGCAGAACCTGGACCTCAATACCGCGCTGGAAACGTTGGAAGAAGCCATTCGCAAGATCGATCGCGAGACCCGTGGCCGCTTCAAGGACACCTTCGACCGGGTCAATTCCGGCGTGCAGGCGCTGTACCCGCGCTTGTTCGGCGGCGGCCATGCGTATCTGGAACTCACCGGCGAAGACCTGCTCGACACCGGCGTGACCATCATGGCGCGTCCCCCGGGCAAGCGCGTGTCGAGCATTTCGCTGCTGTCCGGCGGCGAGAAGGCGATGACCGCGGTGGCGCTGGTGTTTGCGATTTTCCAGCTCAACCCGGCGCCGTTCTGCCTGCTCGACGAAGTGGACGCGCCGCTTGACGAAGCCAACGTCGGTCGCCTTGCCAATATGGTGCGCGAGATGAGCGAGAAGGTGCAGTTCCTGTTCGTCAGCCATAACAAGGCCACGATGGAAGCCGCGCGCCAGCTCTCCGGCGTGACCATGCGCGAGCCCGGCGTCAGCCGCCTGGTCAGCGTGGACCTGGAAGAGGCCGCACGTTTGGCGGGTGCGGCATGACGTGCCATGCTTGCTGGAATATCGACACCTGTCACTCTTATGCGGAGGCACGCTGAATGTCCGACATGGCCATGATCCGGATCGGGATCCTGATCGCTGGACTGCTGCTGGTCGCGGCCATCTTCCTGTTTGGTCGCCCGAAGAAATCGCCGCAAGGGCGCCGGGTCGACAAGGACGAGGGCCAGCCGCGTGAGCGGCGCGAACCGGTGATTTCCAGCGAGTTCGGTGCGGAGGGCGACGCTGCAGAACGCGCAGAAGGCGTCGAGCAGAGCGAGCTCAATCTGGAAGGGCAGGATGCTTCCGGGGGCAACGAGGTCGGCAAGCGCCCGAACCAGGATTTCGACAAGATCGTGTCGTTGTTCGTGGCCGCCAAGGCGGGCCAGGTGCTGCGCGGCGAAGATGTGGTGGTGGCAGCCGAAAAGACTGGGCTGGTGTTCGGCCACATGAACGTGTTCCACCGCCTGGTGGAAGGCCACCCGGAGCGCGGGCCGATCTTCAGCATGGCCAGCATCCTCAAGCCCGGCAGTTTCGACATGGCCAACATTCGCGAGATGCAGACACCGGCGATCGCATTCTTCCTCACGCTGCCGGCGCCGATGACGGCGCTGGACGCCTGGGAAAAAATGCTGCCCACCGTGCAACGCATGGCCGAACTGCTGGATGGCGTTGTGTTGGATGACAGCCGCAATGCGTTGGGCCGGCAGCGTGTTGCGCACATCCGCGACGAATTGCGCGCCTACGACCGCCAGCATCAGGCGCCGCCGCTGACCAAGTCGCCGCGCTGGTGAGTTGACATGTTGAGCCTGCAGGGCGTGTTGGCGATGGCGTTGCTGCTGGTGCTGTGGGCGATCTTAGCGATGCCATTGTTGTGGATCTTCACCAGGATCGCCGCGCGTCTGCGCAAAAGGCCGCGACATTCGCCCTGGGTGGTCGTGGGCTTTGCTGCCGCGATCACGTTGCTGGTCGCGCCTGTGCCAACGCCTTTCATCAGCGTGTTCCTGCCGCACGCCATCGCGCTGCTGGATCGCCGTTACTACATGCACATCCGCAAGGGCCGCCGATGCTGCGCGAGCTGCTGCTGTGGAACGCCGCCTCGATGGCGCTGACCTTCGTCATCAGCTATTTCTGGATCCGGCGCACGTTGCGCGCATCGGAGCCTGAGGCGTTAGATCAGTAGAAGTCCAGAGCCCTCTCCCCACGGGAGAGCGGGTGGGGTCAGGGTACGGGCGAAGCACTCGTGCAGTTGAACAACCTCAGGCTTCGACCGCACCCTCATCCGCTCCTATGGGGCACATAAAGGAGGCAACGTCCCAAGGGAAAAGGGTTAGCGCTTGGCCTTCGCGAACGCCTCACGGAAGCGCAGCATTTCCGCCTCGGTCCCCACGCTGATGCGCACGCGCTTGGGCCAGATCGGCCAGCTGCGGCCGACGATGACGCCCTGCTTCTGCATCGAATCGGCGAACACGCTTGCATCGCGCTTGACGTCCAGCAGGAAGCAGTTGGCTTGCGAGGGCTGGCAGGTGTAGCCCTTGCCCTTGAGCCAGGCGACGGTCTCCTCGCGCACGCGGGCGTTCTCGGCGCGGCGGGTCTGCACCAGCAGCGGGTCGCGCAGGCTGGCGATGCCGGCGGCCATCGCCGGAACCGACAGCGGATTGCTGCCGAATGCGGCAAGCTTGGTCTGCAGGCCGGGCGGGGCCAGGGCGGCACCCAGGCGCAGGCCGGCCATGCCGTAGAGCTTGGAGAAGCTGCGCAGCACGATCAGATCCTGGCGCTGACGCACCAGATCGGCCACCGAGGGCTCGTTGCTGTAGTGGATGTACGCCTCGTCGACCACCAGCACGGCGCTGGCCGGCTTGTTGGTCAGCAACCATTCGATGTCGGCGCGTGGGGTGATGGCGCCGGTGGCGTTACCCGGGTTGCACAGATACAGCATGCCGGCAGTCGGGTCGGCCTTTGCCATCGCCTTGACGTCGTGCGCGCCATCGGCACGTAGCGGCACCTTGCGTACGGCCACGCCGCGGGCGGTGGCGCTTTCGATCAGCGGGTCGAAGCTCGGGTCGGCGACCACCAGCCCCGCGCGCGCGGACGTGAACAGGCTGCCGGCCCGGTTCAGCGCGTCACGCGAGCCGGGGAACAGCGATAGATGATCGTTGGGCAACTGCAGCTCGCCGGTCATCAGGTTGCGCAGATCCTGCTCCATCTCCAGCAGGTAGCGGCCCGAGCGTGCCAGCGAACGCGTGGCAGCTTCGACAGCTGCCGGGGCGGGCCCGAGCGGATGCTCGTTGAGGTTGAGGTAGACCGTGCCGGCCGCCGCCGCCACGCCCGGCGTTGCCGGTGCCGCGGCGCGTTTGCGGGCCGCCTCGGCTGCGGGTGCCAGCCCCAGTGCGGAAACCGCCACGCCGGTGGTAGCGAGGCTGAGAAACGAACGGCGCGAGACGGGCAACGACACGGGCGAACTCCATAGGCGGCGGGCAAAGAGGGCGCCACGCTAGCCGGTTTGTGTCTGTCTGCCTATCAGGGAATTGCCATAAAACTGGTTGGACGCGTGCTTGCAGGGGGGGGGCGGCAAAGACAGGTGGCACGACGGTGGCTGGGTGCGATGTCCGGGCTCCTGCCGGGCTCGCTGTCGGCCCGAATGCCGATGGGCGCTGGCGCACCTATGCGCATCGACGCGAACGACTTCATCCATCGCTCAATCATCGCGAACGGCGCCCGTGCCGCCGACCTTGGCATCGGCATGGCCCGTTAGAATGGGCGGCCCAGAGCCAGCCCTGCGATCGTATGACTGTCAGCCCGGATCCCGCTCAGCGCATCGATGCCCTGCGCCGTCGAATCGAAGACGCCAACTACCGGTATCACGTACTCGACGAGCCGCAGATGGCCGATGCCGATTACGACAAGCTGATGCGCGAGCTGGAGGCCTTGGAGCGCGCGCACCCGGAATTGGCCAGCGCCGATTCGCCAACCCAGCGCGTCGGCCATCTGGCCGCCTCGCGGTTTGCCGAAGTGCGGCATGCCTTGCCGATGCTGTCGTTGGGCAATGCCTTCAGCGACGAGGAAGTGGCCGAGTTCGTGCGGCGCATCGGCGAACGGCTGGAGGTCAAGCAACCGCTGTTTTCGGCCGAACCCAAACTCGATGGTCTGGCGATCAGCCTGCGCTACGAAAATGGCGAGTTCGTGCAGGGCGCCACGCGCGGCGATGGCGCCACCGGCGAGGATGTCAGCGCCAACCTGCGCACCGTCAAGGCGATTCCGTTGCGGCTGCGCGGCGAGGGCTGGCCGCAGGTGCTGGAAGTGCGCGGGGAGGTCTACATGCCGCGCGCCGCGTTCGAAGCCTACAACGCACAGATGCGTGCGCAGGGCGGCAAGGTGCTGGCCAACCCGCGCAATGGCGCGGCCGGCTCGCTGCGCCAGCTGGATGCGCGCATCACCGCGCAGCGCCCGCTGAGCTTCTTTGCCTACGGCATTGGGGAAGTGAGCGAAGGCGCATTGCCGCAGACCCATTCGGCGATCCTGGCGCAGCTGCGCTCGTGGGGCTTTCCGGTCAGTGCGCTGGTCGAGGTCGTGCAGGGCAGCGACGGTCTGCTGGCGTACTACCAGCGCATCGGTGAGGCGCGCGATGGGCTGGCCTTCGATATCGATGGTGTGGTGTACAAGCTCGACGATCTGGCCGGGCAACGCGAAATGGGCTTCGTCTCGCGCGCGCCGCGTTGGGCGATCGCGCACAAGTTCCCCGCGCAGGAGCAGTCCACCACGGTCGAGGCCATCGAGATCCAGATCGGCCGCACCGGAGCGGCCACGCCGGTGGCGCGCCTGAAACCGGTGCATGTGGCCGGGGTGATCGTCACCAATGCCACGCTGCACAACGCCGACCAGATCGCGCGGCTGGATGTGCGCGTGGGCGACACGGTGATCGTGCGCCGCGCCGGTGATGTCATCCCTGAAGTGGCCGCTGTGGTGGCCGACCAGCGCCCGCCTGGGACCCAGGCCTGGCAGATGCCCACGCAGTGCCCGGTGTGCGGTTCGGAGATCGTGCGCGAAGAAGGCCAGGCGGTCTGGCGCTGTTCCGGCGAGCTGACCTGCCCGGCTCAGCGCAAGGAGGCGTTTCGGCATTTCGTCTCGCGGCGCGCGATGGATGTGGACGGCCTGGGCGAAAAATTCATCGAAGTGCTGGTCGACAGTGGCCTGGTGAAAGGCGTGGCCGACCTGTATCTGCTGAGCGTGGACCAGCTGCTGCAATTGCGCCTGATCAGCACGGCCGACAGCCCGCACGCGTTCCTGCGCGAGGCGCGCGAGCATCTGGCTAGCGGTGCGTATGCGCAGCTGGAAGCCAGCGTGGTGGGGATCGGCGTGGACCTGGCCGGGGAGCGCGACGTACCGCAGACCTGGCAGGCCGATCTGCTTCGCGCAGGCTTGCCGAGCTTCGACTGGAACCGCAAGAAGATCGCCACCAAGTGGGCGGAGAATCTGATCGAGGCGATCGAAACCTCGCGCGACACCACGCTGGAGCGTTTCCTGTTTGCGCTGGGCATCGAGCATGTGGGCGAAAGCACGGCCAAGGCCTTGTCGGCCTGGTTTGGCGATCTGGAATTGATCCGGCATCTGCCGTGGCCGCTGTTCAAGCGCGTGCCGGACATCGGCGGCGAAGTGGCGCGCTCGCTGGGGCACTTCTTCGACCAGGCCGGGAATCAGCAGGCCATCGATGACTTGCTGCAGCGTGGCGTGCGTATTGGCGACACGCATCCGCCTTCGCCCAAGCTGCGCGAGGCGCTGAGCTTTGCCAGCGTGCTGGAAGACATGGACATTCCCAAGGTGACGCCGGTGCGCGCGCAGCAGCTTGCCGCTGCGGTGGATTCGTTCGCTGCGTTGCGTACGGCCGGCGCCGATGCCTTGCAGCAGGCCGGCGTTCCGGCGCCGGTGGTGGCCACGTTGCTGCAATGGCTGGATCGCCCCGAAAACGCCGCGCTCGCGAGTGCGGCGCAGCAGGCGATGGAAACCGTGCTGGCGCGTCTGCCGGAAGCCGATGCACTGCAGACCGGCCCGCTCGATGGGCAGACCGTGGTCATCACCGGAACCCTGGCTGCGCTGACGCGCGATGCGGCCAAGCAGCGGCTGGAAGCACTGGGCGCCAAGGTCGCCGGTAGCGTCTCCAAGAAGACCGCGTTTCTGGTGGCCGGCGAAGAAGCCGGTTCCAAGCTCGACAAGGCGCAGTCGCTGGGCGTGGAGATCTGGGACGAAGCCCGCCTGCTGGTCTTCCTGGGCGACCACGGCCAACAGCCATGAACACGGCGCAGTTCGATCTGGCCGCGCTGCAGCTGCGGGCGCGGCTCAACGCCACGATCCGCGACTTTTTCGCCGAACGCGGCGTGCTGGAAGTGGAAACGCCGGTGCTTTCGGCGGCCGGCAATACAGAACCGAATATCGAAAGCTTCAGTACGCGCTTCACCGGCCATGTCGATGCCGGCGCGCCGCTGCGCTGGTTGCGCACCTCGCCGGAATATCCGCTCAAACGCCTGCTTGCCGCTGGCGTGGGCGATTGCTACGAACTGGGGCGGGTGTTTCGCAATGGCGAAGCCGGTGGCCGTCACAACCCCGAGTTCAGCATGCTCGAATGGTATCGGGTGGGTTGGAACGATCGCCGTCTGGCGCAGGAGACCATCGAACTGGTGCGTCGCGCGCTGGCGCTGGTCGGGCGCCAGGCGAGGGTGCAGGTGCTGACGTATCGCGCGCTCTTCGTGCAGACGTTGGGCATCGACCCATTGTGCGATCCGATCGAAACGCTACACGCCGCCTTGCATGACGTGGCGATCGATCCTGTGGGTCTGACCCGCGACGATTGGCTGGACCTGCTGATGACCCATCGCATCCAGCCGGGCTTTTCCGGCGACACCCTGACGGTGGTGCACGATTGGCCGGCCAGTCAGTGTGCGTTGGCGCGGATCCGCCACGACGACCCGCCGGTGGCCGAGCGCTTCGAGCTGTATCTGGGTAGTTTCGAGGTGGCCAATGGCTATCACGAATTGAACGATGCGCGCGAGCAGCGTGCGCGCTTCGTGCGCGAGAATGCCGTGCGTACAGCACGTGGATTGCCGCAGCTGCCGCTGGACGAACGCCTGCTGGCGGTGTTGTCGCAGTTGCCCGACTGCGCCGGTGTGGCGGTGGGCGTGGATCGCCTGTTGATGGCCTTGCGCGGCACGACGCAGATTGCCGACGTGCTGGCGTTCGACTTCGCCCGCGCCTGAGTCATCTGGCTGTCATCGGCGCCGTATTGCTATCTTCACATCGATGATGCTCTCATCTTCACGTCCACGGGGGCGCGACGAAGATCGTTCGGGGTGAGGATTGTCGGCATGAAGTGGCTGGTCAGCTTATGCGGTTTGTGGTGCTTGCCGCTGCTGCTGCTCGCCGATGCGCGCGCGTCCGACCGCGCAGCCGGCGTGGTGCGCTGCGAGTCCAAGGACCTGGCGCGCGTGCATTGCGCGATGGATACCGCCCAAGGCGTGCAACTGGTGCGCCAGCTCTCCGAAACCAGCTGCATCCGCGGTAGCGAATGGGATGTCGAACGCGATGGCGTGTGGGTCGAACAAGGCTGCCGCGCCGAATTCGCGGCGACCCGTGCACAGACCGCAACCGTGATGCGCCGCGTGGTGCGCTGCGATTCCAATGGCGGCACGGTGGCGTGCCCGGTGGTTCTGCGTGGCGCGCCGGTGCGTCTGCTGCGGCAACGCTCGATGTGGCCGTGCAAGGAAGGGCGCACCTGGGGCGTTCGCCGCAACGAAATCTGGGTCTCGCGTGGATGCGATGGCGAATTCGAGGTGGGCGCAGAAGACGGCTCCGGCTTCGTCGCGGTGCCGCGCATGGTCACCTGTGAATCGAAGAAAAGTGCGCGGCGCACCTGTGGCGTGTCGGTGGAACGCGCGGTGCGCCTTGGCCGGCAGATGTCCAAAACGCCATGCGTGGAGGGCCAGACCTGGGGCTGGAGCCGCGACGGGGTGTGGGTGAACGACGGCTGCCGCGCCGAGTTCATCGTCGACTGAGGGCAGGTGACACAACGTCGCGCGCGGTCGTCAGGTGGATAGACGACGCGCAATCGCCGCTGTGTACGAGTGGTACCTGCCGTCCGGGCAGCGGCCGAGCCCGCCTGCCGCCTGCACAGTGGTTTGGTCGGCCGCGCCAGGCCCGCGCGGTCGTGCAACGGCGCAGGCGCTGCGCGCGCCTTACAATGGACGCATGAACGACAGCGCCCATATCGATTACGCCCGCTACGACCACATCCGGCCACTGCTGTGGACCGGGGATGCCCTGGAATTGCTCGACCAACGCAAACTGCCCTTTGAAGTGGCGCATGTGCGGTGCGATAGCAGCGACGCGGTGGCCGAGGCGATCCATTCGCTGGCCGTGCGCGGTGCGCCGGCGATCGGCATCGCGGCCGGGTGGGGCGTGGTGCTGGCCGCGCGCGACATCGCAGCCGACGACGGCGCCGCCGCGCTGCAGAAGCTCGAGCCGGCGCTGCTGCGGCTCAACGCGGCGCGTCCGACCGCCGTCAACCTGGCCTGGGCGCTGATGCGCATGCGCCGGGTGCTGGGCGCGGCGGGCGCCGATTGGCGCGAGGTGATCGCGCGCGAGGCGCAGGCCATCGCCGATGAAGACCTGGCCGCCAACCGCCACATGGGCGCGCTTGGCGCCGCACTGATCGCACCGGGCAGCGGCGTGCTGACCCACTGCAACACCGGCTCGCTGGCCACCGCTGGCTTCGGCACCGCACTGGGCGTGATCCGCGCCGGCATGGCGCAACAGCGCATTGCCAAGGTGTTCGCCGGGGAAACGCGGCCGTGGCTGCAGGGCGCGCGCCTGACCGTGTGGGAGCTGCAGCAGGACGGTATCGACGCCACCCTGATCGCCGATTCGGCGGCCTCGCATCTGATGAAATCCGGCCTGGTGCAGTGGGTGATCGTCGGCGCCGATCGGATCTGCGCCAATGGCGATACCGCCAACAAGATCGGCACCTACCAGCTGGCAATCGCCGCGCGCCACCATGGCGTGAAGTTCATGGTGGTGGCGCCGTCGTCCACGGTGGATATGGCAACGGCCAGCGGGGACCAGATCGAGATCGAGCAGCGCGATCCTGGCGAGTTGTTCGGCGTGGGCGGGGTCAGGACGGTGGCCGCCGGCATCCACGCCTGGAACCCGGTCTTCGACGTCACCCCGGGCGATCTGATCGACGCGATCGTCACCGAGCGCGGCGTCATCGAGCAACCGGACCCGGCGCGGATGCGGGCAGCCTTCGGCAGCTGAGCCCGGGGCCGGCCGGCAAGCTGTCAACGCCGTCAAAACTCCCTGCAAGTGCTTGTTTCTGGCTGGTAAAGCGGAGGCGTCGGGATGCCCTGCCGTGGTACAATCCGGCGCTTGAATCGATCGGCGGGAGCGTGGGGTCGGCAGCCTGATGCAAGGGCGCTCCCGACGCGGCTTTCCGGCTCGCCCGCCACCTCACTTACGGAACCCGAATGGCAGAAACCGCCAAGGAAATCATCCAGGTCAACCTGGAAGACGAGATGCGCAAGAGCTATCTCGATTACGCGATGAGCGTGATCGTGGGCCGCGCACTCCCCGATGCCCGTGATGGCCTCAAGCCTGTGCACCGGCGCGTGCTCTACGCGATGCACGAGCTGGGCGCACACAGCAACAAGGCCTACTTCAAGTCGGCGCGTATCGTCGGCGACGTCATCGGTAAATACCATCCTCACGGCGACCAGTCGGTGTACGACACGCTGGTGCGCATGGCGCAGCCGTTCTCGCTGCGTTACATGATGGTCGACGGTCAGGGTAACTTCGGTTCGGTCGACGGCGACTCCGCCGCGGCGATGCGATACACCGAGTCGCGCATGTCGCGGCTGGCGCATGAGCTGATGGCCGACATCGACAAGGAAACCGTCGACTTCCAGCCCAACTACGACGAGAAGGAACAGGAGCCGACGGTCATGCCGACCCGGTTCCCGAGCCTGCTGGTCAATGGCTCGGCAGGTATTGCGGTGGGCATGGCCACCAATATTCCGCCGCATAACCTGACCGAGGCGATCAACGCCTGCATCGCGCTGATCGACACGCCCGAGCTGGATGTCGAAGGCCTGATGGAATACATCCCCGGCCCGGACTTCCCCACCGCCGGCATCATCAACGGTACCGCCGGCATTGCGGCCGGCTACCGCACCGGCCGTGGCCGTGTACGCATCCGCGCCAAGGCCGATGTGGAAGTGGCCGACAACGGTCGCGAGGCGATCGTCGTTACCGAGATCCCGTACCAGGTCAACAAGGCGCGGCTGATCGAGAAGATCGCCGAGCTGGTCAAGGAAAAGAAGCTCGAAGGCATCAGCGAGCTGCGCGATGAGTCCGACAAGGACGGCATGCGCATCTACATCGAAGTCAAGCGCGGCGAATCTGCCGAGGTTGTGCTCAACAACCTGTATCAGCAGACCCAGATGGAGGCGGTGTTCGGCATCAACATGGTGGCGTTGATCGACGGCCGCCCGCAGTTGATGAACCTCAAGCAGATGCTGGAGGCGTTCATCCGCCACCGCCGCGAGGTGGTCACCCGTCGCACCATTTTCGAACTGCGCAAGGCGCGTGCGCGTGCGCACGTGCTGGAAGGCCTGACCGTTGCGTTGGCCAACATCGATGAAATGATCGAGTTGATCAAGACCTCGGCCAACCCGCAGGAAGCGCGCGAGCGCATGCTGGCCAAGACCTGGCAACCGGGTCTGGTGGGTGCGCTGCTGGGCGCGGCCGGCGCAGAAGCCTCCAAGCCGGAAGATCTGCCGCCGGGCGTGGGCCTGATCCAGGGCTTCTACCAGCTCAGCGAAGTGCAGGCCTCGCAGATCCTGGAAATGCGTCTGCATCGCCTGACCGGCTTGGAACAGGAAAAGCTGACCGACGAGTACAAGCAATTGCTCGGCGTCATCGAAGGCCTGATCCGCATCCTGGAGAACCCGGATGTGCTGTTGCAGGTGATCCGCGACGAGTTGATCAATATCCGCGAAGAATACGGCGATGAACGCCGCACCGAGATCCGTCACAGCGAAGAAGATCTGGACATCCTGGATCTGATCGCGCCGGAAGACGTGGTGGTGACGCTGTCGCATGCCGGGTATGCCAAGCGCCAGCCGGTGAGCGCGTATCGGGCGCAGCGCCGTGGTGGCCGTGGCCGCTCTGCCGCAGCGACCAAGGAAGAAGATTTCATCGACCAGCTGTGGTTGGTCAACACGCACGACACGCTGCTGACCTTCACCAGCAGCGGCAAGGTGTTCTGGTTGCCGGTGCATCAGTTGCCGGAAGCCGGCTCCAATGCGCGTGGCAGGCCGATCATCAACTGGATTCCGCTGGAATCGGGCGAGCGCGTGCAGGCGGTGCTGCCGGTGCGCGAATACGCCGACAACCGCTACGTGTTCTTCGCCACGCGCAACGGCACGGTCAAGAAGACGCCGTTGAGCGAATTCGCCTTCCGTCTGGCGCGCGGCAAGATCGCCATCAACCTGGACGAGGGCGACGCGCTGGTCGGTGTGGCCTTGACCGATGGTGACCGCGACGTGCTGCTGTTCGCTTCCAACGGCAAGACCGTGCGCTTTGGCGAATCCACCGTGCGTTCGATGGGCCGTACCGCCACCGGTGTGCGCGGTATCCGTCTGACCAAGGGCGAGGAAGTGGTCAGCCTGATCGTGGCCGAGCGTGCTGGCGGTGTCGAAGAAGAGATCGAAGGCGACGAGGTCGATGATGTGGTGGAAGCCACCGATGGCGGCGAGTCTGCCGTGATCGAGGTCGCCGACGACGGCAACGTGGCCTACATTTTGACGGCTACCGAGAACGGCTACGGCAAGCGCACCCCGCTGACCGAGTACCCGCGCAAGGGGCGTGGCACCCAGGGCGTGATCGGGATCCAGACCACCGAGCGCAACGGCAAACTGGTGCGTGCGGTGCTGTTGGGCGCCACCGACGAAGTGCTGCTGATTTCCGATGGCGGCACGCTGGTGCGTACGCGTGGTTCGGAGATCTCGCGCGTCGGCCGTAACACCCAGGGCGTCACGCTGATTCGCTTGTCCAAGGGCGAAAAGTTGCAGGCGGTGGAACGCCTGGATGCATCGCTGGATGACGTGGATGAGGGAGTGGACGAAGCAAGCGCAAGCGTGAGCGAAACGCCGCCGACCGACGCGTGAAAGCAGCGCTAACGCGACGCAGTTGACCAAAGACGCCGGTGAAAACCGGCGTTTTTTTTATTGCTCGAAGTTTTTGGATCGCCCCGCTTTATGGCGAGCGCTGACATCTGCAACGCAGTGTCTTCATGCGTTCGCCGCAAAGATCGCGACTCTTTCACTGACACGGGTCGAAGGTTGTGGGTGGTGCGGCGGCGTTGCGTCGCCGCCGAGTCGAAGAGGAACAACGGATGACGATTCTGGATCGTCCTTCCGGTCGCGGCCATTGGGCGCTGGCGACCTTGGGAGGCGTGATTGCACTACTGGGCGCGGTGCTGCTTGCCGGTGGCGTGTGGCTGGCTGCGTTGGGTGGCTCCTGGTATTACGCACCGGCCGGTGCGGCGATGCTCGTCGCCGGCGTGCTGCTGTCTCGTGGCCGCAATGCGGGCGCCTGGTGGTTTGCTGGCGTGGTGGTGGTTTCGTTGCTGTGGACGTGGTGGGAATCAGGCAGCGATTACTGGCGCTGGGTGCCGCGTCTGGGCCTGATTGTCGGCCTGGCATTGGTGCTCGCCCTGCTACTGCCAAAATTGCAGCGCCCCGTGTCGCGCACGGTATCGCGCAGCCTGGCCGGTGCGCTGGCGGTGGTATTTGTGGTGGCGTTCGCGTTGGCGTTCATGCCGCATGGCGTGACTGAGGCCGATGGCGCGCTGGCGCATGCGGCAGGCGTGCTCGGTGGCGTGGTCAACCGCGACGCATCCGCCCCGGTTGCGGCGTCCGGCGCGCAGCCAGCCAATGCACCTGCCGACGGCGATTGGGCCGCGTACGGACGCAGCCAGGCCGGCCAACGCTATTCGCCGCTGCAGCAGATCAATCGCGACAATGTGGCGCAGCTGCAGCAAGCCTGGCTTTTCCACACCGGCGATCTGCCGAACAAGCGCTGGGGTGCGGAAACCACGCCGCTGAAGGTGGGCGACAGCCTGTATCTGTGCACTGCGCGCAACCAGGTGATTGCGCTGGATGCCGCCAGCGGCAAGCAGCGCTGGCGCTACGATCCCAAGGTCAAGGACGAGGCGATCCCGTACACGGCGGCATGCCGTGGCGTCTCGTATTACGAAGTGCCGGCCGCTGCCAACGCTGCGGATGCTGGAGTAACGGCAGCGCTATGCCGCACGCGCGTGATCGAAGGCACGCTCGATGGGCGCTTGATTGCGCTGGACGCGCGCAGCGGCACGCCGTGCCCGGATTTCGGCAGCAACGGTCAGGTGGATATCACCGTCGGTATGGGCGAGACGCCGCCTGGCTATGTGTCGATCAATTCGCCGCCGGCCATCGTGCGCGGCGTGGTGGTCACCGGGCATCAGGTGCTCGACGGGCAGAAGCGTTACGAGCCCTCCGGCGTGATCGAAGGCTTCGACGCGGTGACCGGCAAGTTGCGTTGGGCCTGGGACATGACGCATCCGGAATGGAACGGCGCACCGCCGCCGGGCCAGAGCTGGACGCGCGGCACGCCCAATATGTGGACCACCGCTGCCGCCGATGAGCAGCTGGGCTACGTGTACCTGCCGATGGGCAATTCCACCGCCGATTACTGGAGCAGTTCGCGCACGCCGCAGGAGAACCGTTACGCGACCTCGCTGGTGGCGCTGGATGTCGCCACCGGCAAGCCGGTATGGAATTTCCAGACCACGCACATCGATGCATGGGACTACGACCTGGGCTCGCAGCCGAGTCTGATCGACTTCCCCAAGGACGGCGTCAACGTGCCGGCGGTGCTGTTGCCAAGCAAGCAGGGCGAGCTGTACGTGCTGGATCGGCGTACCGGCAAGCCGCTGGTGGGCGTGGAAGAGCGTACGGTGCCAGGCGGTGGCGTGGAGCCGCAGATGCGTGTCAAGACGCAGCCGTTCTCGCTGTATCACACGTTGCGCAAGCCGGACCTGACCGAGCGCGACATGTGGGGCATGACCCCGATCGACCAGCTGGTTTGCCGGATCCAGTTTCGCAAGGCCAGTTACAAGGGCATTTACACGCCGCCGGAAGCGGACCGGCATTCGATCGAGTACCCCGGTTACAACGGCGGTTCGGATTGGGGCAGCGTGGCGGTGGATCCGCACCGCGGTGTGATCGTGGTCAACTACAACGACATGCCCAACTACAACCTGCTGGTGCCGCGCGCCAAGGCCGACAAGCTGGGCTGGGCACCGCGCGATGAAGTGCGTGGCGATGCGGGCGGTGCGGAAGGCGCGGGCGACCCGCAGGCGGGCACCCCGTATGCGATCAACGTCAATGCCGGCTGGCGGCTGCCGTTTACCAAATTGCTGTGCAAGGAACCGCCGTATGGCGGGATCCGCGCCATCGAGCTGGCCAGCGGCAAGACGCTGTGGGACCGCCCCTTCGGCAGTGCGCGCGGCAATGGCCCGTTCGGCATCCGTTCCGGCCTGCCGATCGACATCGGTACACCGAACAACGGTGGCGCGGTGGTGACGGCAAGCGGTTTGATCTTCATTGCCGCCGCCACCGACGACCTGATCCGCGCGATCGATCTGGCCACCGGCAAGGAGCTGTGGCATGCCAAGTTGCCGGCCGGCGGCCAGGCCAACCCGATGGTGTACGAATACGGTGGCCGCGAGTATCTGGTCATCATGGCCGGCGGGCACCACTTCATGGAGACCCCGGCAGGCGATGCGGTGATCGCCTACGCGATACCGCAGAAAACCCAGTGATTTCGGAGACGAGCGAGATCGGCTGCTAAAGCGGCACGCAAACGCCCGTATAGACGCCATGCCACATGGCTCGTGTCTGGAATCGGAGAGTGCCAATGCAGATAGCCATCTTGATTTCGGACGCGAGTCGTCTGCCGACAGCGAACGATGGATCGCACCATTCGTCAGGTGCTCAGGAACGTTGAAGCATGAAAAAAGCGCACCGCAAGCGGTGCGCTTTTTCTCTGAGGAATATCGCGGGTAAGCGCTCAGCTACCTCGGCAAGACAACGCTAATGCGCCCAGCGCTTGCCCGCATGATGCATCAGGCCGCACGCTTTCCCGATTCCCGATTCCCGATTCCCGATTCCCGATTCCCGATTCCCGATTCCCGAATCCCGAATCCCGAATCCCGAATCCCGAATCATCCGACGTTCGCCGCCACCTCATCGTCCTGCACCGCATCGCGCACATCCTGTGCCAGCGTCGCCTTGACGATGATCGAGCGGATCGCATCGGTGGCCTCGGACAGCGGCACATCGTTGCTCAGGCGCTGGAAGGTGTCGCGGCTGTTGTAGCCTGAGCCATCCTTCAGGTAATGCTCGTACATCGACAACAGGTCCTGGCAGGCCGTGATCAGTGCAGCGACATTGCCACGCACCAGTGCGTGACCGATCTGATCGAAACTGTGCAGGCAATCGGCAAGCCAATGCAGGTCGTAGCGCGCGGTGGTCGGCTCGGGGGCGTTGTGGCCGCGGCTGTAGGCGCTGTAGCGACGCAGGCTACGTGCCACGCGCGCCACATGCGCGAACAGCGTGCCGATCTCGCTGGCGATATCCAGCCGCTGCACCAACACCATGGGAATCACCTGGCCGGCAGCGGCCGCCTGCTGCTCGGAGGCATTCTGCTCGTGCTGTTCCAGCGATTGCTTGAGCATGGCATAGCTACGCTGCAGCGATTCCAGTTCCAGCGTGGTGGCCGCCGCACGCGCCTTCCATTGCGACAGCGCCGCCTGATAGCGGCCAAGGCTGTCCTGCGTGCTGGCAAGCTCGCCGGATTCGGCACGCAGCTGGCGGCCACGCACGAACGCCAGCCCGGTAGCGATCAGCGCCCAGAGTGCGAATGCAGGCACCAGGTAGATCAGGATGCCCATGGGGATTCCTCGAAACGTTGCATATCTTGTCGGCCTGCAACGCGCAGACTTGAGGCTGATCCTGGGCGCATGCCCCGATTCGGGACGTCGTGCTCAGACACGGCAACGCCATGTTGCCGGCGCACAGGATCTGAGGTGGCGAATGGCAGCCGGAAGAGGCCCGACAGCGGGCCACTGCGGGGTAAGGGAATGCACGAAGAGGGCTGGCGGGAGCGGCCCGGACGATGCAGCGGCGCCCCCAAGCGCGCTGTTTGGCTGGGTCAGCGCACAATCCCCGGCAAATCCAGCCCTTTTTCCTTTGCGCAATCGGTTGCAATGGCGTAACCGGCATCGGCGTGGCGCATCACGCCGGTGGCCGGGTCGTTCCAGAGCACGCGTTCCAGGCGTCTGTCGGCGGCCTGGCTGCCGTCGCAGACGATGACCATGCCGGCGTGCTGGGAGAAGCCCATGCCGACCCCGCCGCCGTGGTGCAGCGATACCCAGGTGGCGCCGCTGGCGGTGTTGAGCAGGGCATTGAGCAGCGGCCAGTCGGAGACCGCGTCCGAGCCGTCGGCCATCGCTTCGGTTTCGCGATTGGGCGAGGCCACGCTGCCCGAATCCAGATGGTCGCGGCCGATCACCACCGGCGCCTTCAGCTCGCCGCTGCGGACCATGGCATTGAAGGCCAGTCCGAGCCGATGGCGGTCGCCCAGGCCCACCCAGCAGATGCGCGCAGGCAATCCCTGGAAGGCGATCTTTTCGGCCGCCATGTCGAGCCAGCGATGCAGGTGCGCGTCGTCGGGGATGAGTTCCTTGACCTTGGCGTCGGTCTTGGCGATGTCGTCCGGGTCGCCGCTGAGCGCGACCCAGCGGAACGGGCCAATACCGCGACAGAACAGCGGGCGGATGTAGGCAGGCACGAAGCCGGGGAAATCGAACGCGTCGTCGACGCCGGCCTCCAGCGCCATCTGGCGCAGGTTGTTGCCGTAATCCACGGTAGGCACGCCCAGTGCGTGGAAGGCGAGCATGGCGCGGATGTGGTTGGCCATCGAATCGCGCGCCGCCGCTTCCACTTCCTTGGGCGCGCTCATGCGCTTTGCGTCCCACTCTTCCACGCTCCAGCCCTGCGGCAGGTAGCCGTTGATCGGGTCGTGTGCAGACGTCTGGTCGGTCAACAGATCCGGCTTGATCCCGCGCAGCAGCAGTTCGTCCAGCACGTCGGCGACATTGCCGAGCAGGCCGACCGACAGTGGCTTCCTCGCGGTGCACGACTCTTCGATCAGGCGCAATGCGTCATCCAGCGAATCGGTCCACGTGTCCAGATACCCGGTGCGCAGGCGCATGTCGATGCTGGAGCGGCGGCATTCCACGGCCAGGCACGAGGCGCCGGCCATCACCGCCGCCAACGGTTGCGCGCCGCCCATGCCGCCGAGGCCGCCGGTGAACAGCCACTTGCCGGCCAGGTTGCCGGCATAGTGCTGGCGGCCCATTTCCACGAAGGTTTCGTACGTGCCCTGCACGATGCCTTGCGCACCGATGTAGATCCAGCTGCCTGCGGTCATCTGGCCGTACATGGCCAGGCCCTTTTTATCCAGTGCGTTGAAGTGGTCCCAGTTGGCCCAGCGCGGCACCAGGTTGGAGTTGGCGATCAACACGCGCGGCGCATCGGCATGGGTGCGGAACACGCCCACCGGTTTGCCGGATTGCACCAGCAGGGTCTGGTCCTCGTCCAGACGCGTGAGCGCAGCAACGATCGCGTCGAAGGATTCCCAGTCGCGCGCGGCGCGGCCAATACCGCCATAGACCACCAGTTCCTGCGGGCGCTCGGCCACGTCCGGGTCCAGGTTGTTCATCAACATGCGCAGCGGCGCTTCGGTGAGCCAGCTCTTGGCGGTGAGCGTGGTGCCGGTGGCGGCGCGGATGACGCGGGTTGCATCGTGACGGGTCATGCCGGGTTCCTTGCAATCAGCGGTTGGCCGCAGGCGGCGCGGTGTCGGAAGAGGGCGCGTTGGCGAAGTGCAGGCAGGCCTGCAGCACGTGGCGCAGTACCGCGCGCAGCGCCACGGCGTGTACCGGCTGCCACGGCGTTGGCCAGTTGTCGGGGGTGAGGCTGTCGGGCTCTCGCATATAGCCGCGGCAGGCCAGTTCCATCTGCAAGGTGTGTACGCCGTGCTCGGGCTGCGCGTAGTGGCGGGTGATCCAGCCGCCCTTGAAACGGCCGTTGCGCACCGTGCTGGAGCCGCTGCTGCGGCACAGGCGCTCCACTGCATCGACCAGGCGCCGGTCGCAGCTGCGGTCCTCGTTGCTGCCGATATTGAATTGCGGCAATTGGCCATCGAACAGATGCGGGATGAACGAGCGGATCGAATGCGCGTCGTAGACCACGATCTTTGCGTGCTGCGCGCGAAGGCGCGCAATTTCCTCGGCAAGCGCGGCATGGTACGGGTCGAACCAGCGCATGCGACGCAACGCGATCTGCGCCTGATCCGGCGCCGCACCATCGGCATACAGCGGCTGATTGTCGAAGGTGGTGAGCGGGCACAGACCGGTGGTGTTCTGGCCCGGATACAGCGAGGCCCCGCTCGGGTCGCGATTGACGTCGATGACCGAGCGCGAGATGGCGGTGCGCAGCGTGGTGGCGCCCAGCCCCTGCGCGAAGTCGTAAAGCTGGTGTACCCACCAGTCGGTATCGCGGCGCGCCAGCCACGGCGACACGAACTGGTCAGCCAGGTCCTCCGGCAACTCGGTGCCGGTATGCGGAAAACTGATGATCAACGGCGCGTCGCCGCGGTGCAGTTCCAGCCAGTCGGGCAGTGCGTTCATCGCTGCGCTCCATGCGTGCGTGCTGCCAGCGTGGGGCAAGCGTTGCGCAGCTGTGCGTTGCCGATGCGTCGGGTGCGCGGTGCCGCGTCATCGTCTGGGCGTGCGCTTGATGAGGTCGCGAAAGACCGCAGTTGCGACCGGGACGATGCAGGTATCGATTCGCTGCATAAGCGCTGCCCACTCATACGTCCTGCTCCACACCCGGCAACGGGACCGCCACTGCCTGCGCCAGCGCGCCCGAGCGCACCAACGCGCTGGCAGCCAGCATATCCGGATGAAAATAACGGTCGTCCTGCAACGTGGGCACCTGTGCGCGCAACAGGGCACGCGCCGCTTCCAGCGCAGTGCTGGAGCGAAGTGGCGCATGGAAGTCGCAGCCTTGCACTGCGGCCAGCAGCTCGATGCCGATCACGTGCGCGGCGTTCTCGGCCATCGCCAGCAGGCGCCGTGCGCCGTGCGCGGCCATCGAGACGTGATCTTCCTGATTGGCCGAGGTCGGGATCGAATCGACACTGGCCGGATACGCGCGCTGTTTGTTTTCCGACACCAGCGCGGCGGCGGTCACCTGGGGAATCATGAAGCCGGAGTTCAAGCCCGGGCGCGGTGTGAGAAAGGCGGGCAGGCCGGACAGCGCCGGGTCGACCAGCATCGCGGTGCGGCGTTCGCTGATCGAGCCGATTTCGCAGACCGCCATCGCCAGCATGTCCGCGGCAAAGGCGACCGGCTCGGCGTGGAAATTGCCGCCAGACAGCGCTTCGCTGGTATCGCTGAAGACCAGTGGGTTATCGGACACGCCGTTGGCTTCGATCTCCAAGGTGCGCGCGGCCTGACGCATCACATCCAGCGCCGCGCCCATCACCTGCGGCTGGCAGCGCAGGCAATACGGGTCCTGCACGCGCACATCGCCAAGCCGATGCGATTCGCGAATGGCCGAATCGGCCATCAGGGCGCGCAACGCCGCAGCGGTGGCGATCTGTCCCGGCTGCCCGCGCAATGCGTGGATGCGCGCATCGAAGGGCGTATCCGAGCCCTTGGCCGCTTCCACCGACAACGCACCGGTGACCAGCGCGGCCTGCAATATGGTTTCGATCTCGAATAGACCGGCCAGGGCGCAGGCGGTGGAAAACTGGGTGCCGTTGAGCAGGGCCAACCCTTCCTTTGCGCCCAGCACGCGCGGTCGCAGTTGCGCATGTGCAAGCGCGTCGGCAGCAGGCAGACGCTGCGCGCCGACGAAGGCCTCGCCAATGCCGATCATCACCGCGGCCAGATGCGACAGCGGTGCCAGATCGCCGGAAGCGCCCACCGAGCCTTGGCACGGCACCACCGGCGTGATGCCGGCGCGCAGCATCGCGTCCAGCAGTGCCAGCGTGTCCGGCTGCACGCCGGACGCGCCCTGGGCCAGGCTGGTGAGCTTGAGTGCCATCATCAGCCGCACCACCGGCACCGGCGTGGGCTCGCCCACACCTGCCGCATGCGAGAGCACGATATTGCGCTGCAGCGCCTGCAGATCCTCGCGCTCGATACGCACGCTGGCCAGCTTGCCGAAGCCGGTGTTGACGCCATACACCGGCTCGCCACGCGCCACGATGGCCTCCACCGTTTGCGCGCTGCGCAGCACCGCGGCAGCGCATGCATCATCCAGTGCCACTTCGGCACCGCGATACAGCGCACGCCATTGCGCCAGCGTGATCTGGCCGGGTTGCAAGACAACAGAAACACTCATGACGACTCCGGAGTCAGCACAGATGCCCGCGCCAGACGCGGGCATGAAGAGGATTGAAGCCCATGCGATAGACCAGATCGGCCGGCGCATCGATGTTCCAGATCGCCAGGTCGCAGTCCATGCCGGCGCGCAACTGGCCCAGGCGCTCGCTGCGCCCGAGCGCACGCGCAGCCTCGCGGGTGAACCCGGCGATGCATTCGTCCACGGTCATGCGGAACAACGTCGCCGCCATGTTCATCGCCAGCAGCGGGCTTGTCAGTGGCGAGGTGCCCGGGTTGCAGTCGGTGGCCAGCGCCAGCGGCACGCCGGCCGTGCGCAGCGCGGCGATCGGTGGCAGCTGGGTATCGCGGGTGAAGTAGAACGCGCCTGGCAACAGCACTGCCACCGTGCCGGCAGTGGCCATCGCCGCAACGCCGGCCTGGTCCAGGTACTCGATGTGATCGGCCGACAACGCGCCGTAGCGTGCGGCCAGTTCGGCGCCGTGCTGGTTGCTCAATTGTTCGGCGTGGATCTTGATGCGCAAACCATGCGCTTGCGCCGCGATGAAGACCTGTTCGGCCTGCGCCTGCGAGAACGCCAGATGCTCGCAGAACACGTCCACGGCCTCGGCAAGCCCTTGCGCTGCGATCGCCGGAATCATCTGCGTGCAGACCTGGTCGATGTAGTGCTGCGCCTGCCCGCCAGGCGGCACGGCATGCGCGCCCAGGAAGGTCGGCACCACTTCAACGTTGCGCAGCGCGGCGAGCTGGCGCGCCACGCGCAGCTGCTTGATTTCATCGTCCAGCGTGAGCCCGTAGCCGGACTTGATTTCCAGCGTGGTCACGCCTTCGGCCAGCATCGCATCCAGGCGCGGCAGGCTGGCGGCCAACAGTGCTGCATCGTCGGCGGCGCGGGTGGCGCGCACCGTTGCCACGATGCCGCCGCCGGCTGCGGCGATGTCGGCATAGCTGGCGCCGCGCAGGCGCTGCTCGAACTCATTGGCCCGATTGCCGGCATACACCAGATGCGTGTGGCAATCGATCAGGCCGGGGCTGATCCAGCGGCGCTGGCAGTCGTGCGCACTGTCCGGCTGCAGAGCGGGCGCCTGTGCGGCCGCGCCGGCATAGACGATATGGCCGTGCCGGCAGGCGACGATGCCATCGTCCACGATGCCCAGGCCGCCAGCGGCCGCATCCAGGGTCATCAGTTGCGCGTTGTGCCACAGAACGTCGCAATGCATGGCGCAGGCTCGTGGTGTCTGATATGTATATACAATAGATTCGGCGAGCGAGGGTGTCCAGTGGCAGATCAACAGATGCAGGTGTTCTGGGCCGCCCGGGCATTGTTGCCCGACGGCTGGGCGAGCGGCGTTCGGATCGAGGTCGTGCAGGGCCGCATCGGCGCGGTGCAGGTCGATGCACCTGCTGCCCTCACCGACACGCGTTGCGACGTCGTGTTGCCTGGCCTGGGCAACCTGCATAGCCATGCCTTTCAGCGCGGCATGGCGGGGTTGACCGAAGTCGGCGGGCGCAGCGGCGACAGCTTCTGGAGCTGGCGCGAACTGATGTACCGCTTCGTCGACCGGCTCGACCCGGACAGCCTGCAGGCGATCGCCGAGCAGGCCTATGTGGAAATGCTCGAAAGCGGCTTCACCCGGGTCGGCGAATTCCATTACCTGCACCACGCGGCGAGCGGTGCGCCGTATGCGCAGGCCGGCGAAATGTCAGAGCGCATTGCCGCTGCTGCCGCCAGCACCGGCATCGGACTCAGCCTGTTGCCGGTGTTCTATGCGCACTCGGATTTCGGTGGTGCCGCCCCCAGCCCGGCGCAACGCCGTCTGATTCACGACGTCGACGGCTTCGCGCGCTTGCTGGACGACTGCAGACACAGCCTGAAAGCGCTGCCGGACGCGGTGCTCGGGCTGGCGCCGCACAGCCTGCGCGCGGTCACTCCGCAGCAACTGGCGGCGCTGGTGCCGCTAACCGATGGCCCCATCCATCTGCATATCGCCGAGCAACAGCGTGAAGTGGACGCCTGCCTGGCCTGGTCCAGGCAGCGCCCGGTGCAGTGGCTGCTGGCCAACGCGCCGGTGGATGCGCGCTGGTGCCTGGTGCACGCCACGCATGTGGATGCGCGCGAATTGCAGGCGATTGTTACCAGCGGCGCGGTGGTCGGGCTGTGCCCGATCACCGAGGCGAACCTGGGCGATGGCGTGTTCCCGATGCAGGCCTTTGCTGCTGCGGGCGGGAGTTTTGGAGTGGGTTCGGATTCGAATGTGCTGATCGATGCGGCCGAAGAACTGCGCCTGCTCGAGTACGGCCAGCGCCTGACGCTGCAGGCGCGCAATGTATTGGCACAAGGGCCAGTCTCCAGCGGGCGTTGGCTCTACGGTCAGGCCGGCATCGGTGCCGCGCAGGCGCTGGGCGTGGCGCACACCGGTATCCGTACCGGCGCAGCGGCCGATCTGATCGAACTGGACACCGCGCATCCGGCCTTGCTGGCGCGCAGCGACGACGCCTTGCTGGACAGCTGGCTGTTTGCCGCGCGGGCCACCGCGGTGCGCAACGTCTGGCGCGGTGGGCGCTGGGTGGTGCGCAACGGGCAGCATGTCGACCGCGCCCGTATCGCCACACGGTTTGCCGCGGTGTTGCGCAGCCTGCTGGGCCAGTGATATTGGCCATCGCACGGTGGCAAGAGTGGCCAGGTGGATGCCCAACGGTGCGCAGAAGTCGTGGTGTACGCTTACACCTGCCGATGACGGGCCCCGGCCGCACCGCCAGTGGCTGCGCCTGAGCCGCTTCAAACGGATGCGCGCGCAGTGCTGGCTCCTGGAGCCGCTGCAGAGACAGCAGCGGCGGCGGTGCAGGTGCATGCAATGCCCCCGTCCATGCAGCGTGCATGGTGCATGCCGCAACGTGCTGCTGGCGCACGCTGCCGACCATGTGGCATGCCGATTGAATAGCCGCTCTTTCCGGAGACCCGCGCTTTGAACGCCATCACCACCATCGTGCCTGGCACCTTGCATCAGCGCATCCGCCAGGATCTGGAACAACGCATCCATAGCGGCGACTGGCCGCCCGGGCACCGCGTGCCGCCCGAGCACGAGTTGATGGCGCAGTACGGCTGCTCGCGCATGACCGTGAACAAGGTGCTCGGCCTGCTGGCCGATGCCGGCATGATCGAACGCCGCCGCCGTACCGGTTCGTTCGTGGCACGGCAGCACCCGCATCTGGAACAGGTGGCGCTTTCGATCCCGGACATCGAAGTGGAAATGACCACGCGCGGCCATGCGTACCGGTTCTCTTTGTTGTCGCGGCAGCTGCGCAACGTGCGGCAGCGCGTGCCGCAGGAACGTGCGCTGGGCAGCACCGGCAAGGTACTGGAATTGCAGAGCGTGCACCTGGCCGACGGCCGCCCGTTTGCGCTGGAGCACCGCGTGATCGATATCGGCACCGTGCCCGACGCATTGGACCAGCCGTTCACGGAGGTCGCGCCGGGCAGCTGGCTACTGCGCAACGTGCCATGGACGCGCGCCGAGCACCGCATCAGCGCTGCCAGTGCCGACGCCGCGCAGGCCGAGCAGCTCCAGGCGGACGATGGCGCGGCCTGCCTGGTGATCGACCGCCACACCTGGCGCGGCGACCTGCCGGTCACCTACGTGCGCCAGATGTTTCTAGGCGGGTCGTACGATCTGGTGGCGCGGTTCGCGCCGGGGCTGCGCTGAGGTGACGTCGGCAGGCGACGGACGCGCTACCGCAGCGTTCAAGTTGCCGGCGATTGTTGGCTGCACGGTTATCGGCCGTATCGAAGTCGCACGCCAAGATGGCGGCGACTGCGCTTCACGATCAGGTGCCCGGCTGAGCAGGCCAAGCCACGCGGCACCATGACAGCCGCCAACGCGCCAGGATCAGATCGTGCTGCACTGACGCCAGCGCACCGGCTCGGCGGTGCCGGGGCGCGGGTTGAGCTGCACGCGCACCGTGCGCAGGTAGGGGTGGCGTTCCAGCTCGCGGCAAATCAGCGGCCATGCCGCGCTGTCTTCCACCGTCCGGTCCACTACCAGGGTCGCCTGGGTCAGCCAGATGCCGCGCACCAGCCCCGGGGTCTGCGCCAGCGCCTTGGAGACCTCGCGCTGATAGCCCTGAATGGTGGCCGCATCCGGTTCTGCGCCTGGTGCCGGCGCTGCCCCGGGCGCCGCAGTGGGTGAAGGCCCCGGCTGAGCGGTACTGGCGGAAGGCGTAGCCGCAGCAATCACGCGAGCCGGTGCGGGAACAGGTGAAGACACCGCAGTGCGCGGCGTAGCCGGCGTCGGAGCCGGCGGGCGCAGCGTCAGCACCGCCATGACTGCCAGCGTCGCCAGCGCGGCACCGGCGATGATGCTGTGGCGGATCGCGCGGCGGCGCGCCGCACCGACCACGCCGGCTTCCACGTCGCCAGGCAGATAAGGTTTGAGCAGCGGCCACAGACGCACACCGTCCAGCACTTCGATCGATTGTTTCTCCGCGGCGGCGATACCTTCGCGCTCCATGCGGCCTTCGGTGACCATCACGCCGCCGTTGGCGCCGGCCAGCCGCGCCATCGCACCGAGCTCGTTCACTGCCGCCACGCCGATGCGATAACCGCGCCCGTGCTTGCAGGCCACCAGCCGGGTGCCGTGCTCGGTCTGCATCATGAAATCGGCGGTGGGCAGGCCATCCTGCGGCAACTGCGTGGGCTGCCATCCGCGTTGATCCTGTAGAACGCGCAGCACCACGGCGGAAAAATCGCGCCAGTGCATGATGGCCAGCGCACGGACGCCTTCATGCACTTCATTGGCGCGTCGTCGCACTAGCCAAAGATAGGCAGACACGGCCAGCCAGAGCAGCAGTGCAGCCACGGGCGCCAGAATCCAGGAAGGCATGAGCATCAAGCAATGGCGCGTATAACGAATCGTGCGTGTAGAAGAATCCTTCGCGAAAGATTCGTCAATGGATCATGCGCGGCGATGTCGCGAGCCGTGATCCAGATAGCGAAAGACCCGCCAGTCCGAAGCCGTGAGGGGAGGGGAGCAAACGGACTTCGTAACGCAGGACTGGCGGGTCCTCCCCGATTGTCTAAAAAATCATGCTGCTTTGCAACATCGGGGCATAGGGCTGCTTCGAAGCGCTAAGGTCCTGATTTCAAAGGCTATGCGGACCCGGCTCGCCTCCTGGCTGCACGTCGAACCATCGCCAATGCCGGGCTGCCGCTTCGGCAAACGCACCACAGGGCAATTGCCCGCACCCGGTCAGGTGGCGCAGCCGGTGACACCGATCGAGTGGCTGGGGCTACCACGCTGGCACGCATGTCGCAGCGTAGTCTGCGCACCTGCACCTGCACCTGCACCTGCACCTGCACCTGCGTCAGCGATGACTGTACTCACCGTCTCGGGCGACAACCGCGCTGTCCCATGACAGCGCGGTCGCTTTCACCGCTGCGCTTATTCCGGGTCGAACGCACCGGGGGTGCCGGACGACGATGCCGCCCCGGCACCCGCGCCGCCACCGGTCGTCTCGCTGGCAGCCTGCGCCGCCTGGTTGGCGGTGCGGTTGGCACGCTTGGTGGCGGCCGTATTTGCGCGGACCTGGGCCTTCAGCGACTCGACCTCGCGCCGCAGGTTTTCCAATTCTTCCTGCTCGGGAATGTTGAGCGTGCGCAGGACACCCTTCACGCGTTCGTCGAAGGCCTTGCCCAGTTTGTCCCAGCCGCGCACCGCGGTATCGCGTGCCTGCTCGAACTGGGTTTCCACCTCTTCGCGCAATTCATCCACGCTCTCCGCCGCCCTGCGCTGACCGGTGCGCTCATACGCGGCGCCTTCGCGCACCAGCGAGTCGAACAGCTTGCTGCCTTCGTTCTGCACGCGCCCGAGCGCGCCCAGGCCGGCAAGCCACACGGTCTGAGCCGATTCGCCAAGCCGGCGCGAGATCTGTTCCGCCTGCGCCTGGAAGCCCTGGGCCGCGTTGCCGCGGTTACCGTTCTGATCGTATCCGGTCGTCATGCGATGCTCCTGTAGGTTGCCAACGTGACATTGCGTTCACCCTAGTGCCGACCCTGCATCGGGCAGGTGAAGCAGTGCCCGATCAGACGTACTGAAAGCATCTACCCGCACGCGCCCGAGCAGGTGACTTGACGCTGAAGCAGCGCAGCGCCGACCGCACGATCAGGCGAGTTTTTCGGCCAGCAGGCGCCGGATTTCCGATTCCACCATCGGCTGGACGGCCGACAGCAAAAAGCCGAGCTCGGCGGTGACGTGCACTTGCTGCGGCAGCAGCGCGATCGCCCCGTCCACGCCGGCACGTGCGATGCGCAAGGTATCGCCTTCCCAATGCGACGCGACGCCGTAGCGGTCGGTCAGCTTGCGCGCCGCCTCGTCGATGGCCGCGCGGGCCTGGGCCGGCGTCAAGGAATGGTCGTGGCGGATATCGATGCTGGACATGGGTGCGATGGGTCATGCGAAAAGTGAGGGCGCATTGTGCGCATGTGCGGGCCGGGCTCCAAGTGCGGCCACGCGTGGCGTTGCTGTCGATGTCAGACACGCGGGTCTGCGAGCTGCTGCCGCGGCGCCTGCTCAGCCGATGGCAGCGCGATCCTGCGCGCGCTCGGCAGCGAGCCAGCAGCTCCGATCACCCCTGGATGGCCGCGCATTGGGGGCAAACCTGCTAGGCTGCGGCGGGTGCGCGACCTGCAAGTTCATTTCACCCACCGGCAGCAGCCGGATCATTCCCTCAAGCCCGGCGTCCACCGGATCGTCCGTCATGCCTCCGGCAGCGTGCGGGTGGTCGGCGATGCGCAGGGCGCATTGCTGTTGGCGCAGTTCTGCCTGGACCAACGCGGCCTGTGGCTGCAGGTAGCCAACGGAATCCGCGGTATTCATGTCAATGGGCGTCCGGTGCGTCGCATGGCGTTGCTGCGTGCGGGCGATGCGATCTATGCCGATGGCGTGGAAATGCTGTTGCGCAGTGCCCCGTCCAGTGCGCCGGCCAACGATATCCACGACGACACGGCCAGTCTCGGCGAGGTCTGCCTGCTGTTGCGCGGCATAGGCGGGCGCCATCACGGTCGCAGTTTTACCCTGGATCGCGCGCGTCTGGTCGGCAGCGATGCCGCCGCCGATATCGTCATCGACGACCCGGCATTCGCGGCGCAGCACGCCCGTCTGGAACGGCACGGCGACCGTGTCCTGATCCGCGATCTGGGTTCGGAAGAGGGGAGCTGGATCAATGGCGTCCAGGTGCGCGACGGCTGGCTGCAGGCTGGCGATCAGGTCGTCTTCGATGCGCGTCACCGCTTCGTGGTGGAAGTGCCGCGGACGCACCACAGCACCACCTGGGATCTGCCCGATACCGAGCCCCTGCCGCCGCCGCGCGCCGTTGCGGAGCCGACGCGCGCACCGGTGAAGGTGGCACGCTGGCCCTGGTTGCTGCTCAGCGCGGTGTTGCTGGCGGCGGCGTTGAGCGCCTTGCTGTGGTTCGGCGCGCGCTGAGTTTTTTCCAGACGCGCCAGCCCAGCAACACCGCAAGAATGCCGGCGTACAAGGCCGGCTCGCGGATATCGGATTTCACCAGCCACCAGAAGTGCAGCACGGCCAGCAGGCCGACGGGGTAGATCAGCATGTGCAGGCGGCCCCAGTTGCGCTTGAGCCGACGCATCCACCCCTGGGTGGAGGTGATCGCCAGCGGCATCAGCAACAACCACGCCGCAAACCCCACCGTGATGTAGGGGCGTTTGAGGATCTCCTCGAAAATCTGCGTCCAGAAGCCGCGCAGGTCCAACGTGAGGTAGGCCGCCAGGTGCACGGTGGCGTAGAAGAACGCGTACAGGCCCAGCATGCGGCGGAAGCGGATCACCACTGCCTGCCCGGTGAGTTGGCGCAACGGCGTGATCGCCAACGTGATCAGCAAGAAGCGCAGCGCCCACAGCCCGGTGCGGTGTTCGATCTCGGCCACCGGGTCGGCGCCCAGCGCGTCGCTGCCGCTTTGCCACACCTGCCAGAATTGCCAGCCGAGCAGGGCGATGGGCGCCAGCGCCGCGGCATGCACCAGCGTCTTGGCAGCGATCACGGACGTGGATGTCTTGGCCATGCGAACTCGAAGAAGGAACGATGCTGAAGCGTAGGAGCGCGCCCGGGCGCGACTGGCTTTGTTGGTCATGCCCGTCGCGCCCGGGTGCGCTCCTACGCCGGGTCGGTGCCAGATTGTGTGTTGCCTAAAACCACTTCTTCAGATCCATGCCCGCATACAACGAAGCGACCTGATCGGCATACCCGTTGAAGGGCTTTGTCGCGATGCGCTCGGCAAACAGCTTGCTGGCGGTGCCGGCAATGCGGCGTTCGGTCTTCTGGCTCCAGCGCGGGTGGTCTACCGCTGGATTGACGTTGGAAAAGAAGCCGTATTCGGAAGGTTGCAGATCGTGCCAGGCGGTCTCGGGCATTTTTTCGACGAAACGGATTTCCACGATCGATTTGATGCTCTTGAAGCCGTACTTCCACGGCACCACCAGGCGCAATGGTGCGCCGTTCTGCTGCGGCAGCGGCTTGCGGTACAAACCAGTGGCCAGCAGGGTCAGCGGATGCATCGCCTCGTCGATGCGCAAGCCTTCGCGATATGGCCAGTTGATCGAACGGTAGCGCACGCCCGGCATCTGTTGCGGGTCGGCCAGGGTGGTGAATGCCACGTACTTGGCCTTGGAGGTCGGCGCGAAGCGCTTGAGTACCTCGCCCAGCGGCACGCCCGTCCACGGGATCACCATCGACCAGCCTTCCACGCAGCGCAGCCGGTAGATGCGTTCTTCCGACGCGATGCCCTTGAGCAGTTCGTCCAGCGACAGGCTGCCGGGCTTCTCGCATTCGCCGCCCACCTTCACCGTCCAAGGCGACAGCTTCAAGGTCTTGGCCGCCTTGGACGGATCGGTTTTGTCGGTACCGAACTCGTAGAAGTTGTTGTAGCTGGTGACGTCTTCCAGCCGGGTCAGGTCCTCGGCAGTGCGAAACCCGCTGCGCGCCTGCGCTGGCGTCACCACGGTCTTGGGCGGCGGCGGCGGGTCGGCCTCGGCGCACCCGGCCACGCCCAGCGCGGGGGTGAAGGCAAACAACTGCAGCAGCCGGCGACGGTCGCGGTAAACGGACTCATCGGTGATCTCGCTGGACGGCAAGTGGAAAGCATCGCGAAACGACATGGCAGGCTCCGGCAGTGGCTGCAGCGGTAAGAGTAACGAACCAGGACACAAGTTCGCCTTGGCGCATCGCTACGTTACGTCAGGCTCAGTCAAAAGGATGCAGCTGCAACTTTTTTTGTCCGCTGCCAAGCCCGATGCGCTGCGGCATACTAGAAGGCTAGCTCGACAAGGTATGCCATGACACGCGCGTTCAATTTCAGTGCCGGCCCTGCCACATTGCCGGAATCGGTCCTGCGCCAGGCGCAGGCAGAGATGGTCGAGTGGAACGGCATTGGCGCCTCGATCGTGGAAATCAGCCACCGCAGCGCCGATTTCATGGCGGTGGCCGCTGCCGCCGAAGCCGATCTGCGCAGTTTGTTGTCGATTCCCGACGACTATGCGGTGCTGTTCACCGCCGGTGGCGCCACCACCATCCAGGCGCTGCTGCCGCTGAATTTTGCCGCGCCCGGCCAGGCGGCCGACTATGTGATCACCGGGCATTGGGGCAAGACGGCGATCAAGCAGGCGGCCACATACGTGGATGCGCGCATCGCCGCCGACGCGCAGGCCGAGGGCTTCGTCGACATTCCCCCTGCGGCCAGCTGGACCTTGTCGCCGCATTCGGCCTACGTGCACATCACCGCCAACGAGACCATCCATGGCGTCGAATTTCGCGACACGCCGGACGTGGGCACGCTGCCGTTGTTTGCCGACTTCAGTTCGTCGATCGCCTCCGAGCCGCTGGATATTTCGCGCTACGGCCTGATCTACGCCGGCGCACAGAAGAATCTTGGTCCGGTCGGCATTTCGGTGGTGATCGTGCGGCGCGATCTGCTGGAGCGTGCCGGGCAACCGCGTGCGGACATCTTCAATTACGCCTCGCATGTCGCGCGCGATTCGATGCTCAACACCCCGCCAACCTGGAACTGGTATCTGCTCGGGCTGACCGTGAAGTGGATGCTGGAGCAGGGCGGAGTGCAGGAGTTTGCGCGCCGCAATGCAGAGAAGGCCGCGCTGGTGTACGGCGCCATCGATGGTTCCGGCGGCTTCTATCGCAACCTGATCAAACCGGCAGTGCGTTCGCGCATGAACATCCCGTTCTTTCTGCCGGACGAGCAGCTGGATGCGCTGTTCGTCAGCGAATCCAAGGCAGCCGGGCTGCTCGCATTGAAGGGTCACAAGGCAGTCGGTGGCATTCGTGCGTCGCTGTACAACGCGATGCCGGTGGCGGGCGCGCAAGCGCTGGCCGCGTTCATGCACGACTTCCAGCAGCGTCACGGCTGAGTCTTTATTTACCTGCGGCGTCTGCCGCGCAGGGCGCGTGCGCTGCCAGCGCACATGTGCCGCCATTTTTAGGAATGCCCAGCAATGGCCCCCAAGTCCAACAAGCCCACGGCCGCCACAGGCGGCAACAAAAAGCCGACCAAGACAGCGGCCAATGCTTCAGGCAGCAAGCCTGCAAACACGCCGGCTGAAAAGGCCGCGATCAAGACCACCGCGCCGGTGCTGGCCGATGTGCGTGCCAAGATCGACGAGATCGACCGCAATATCCAGGCGCTGATTGCCGAGCGCGCCAACTTTGCGCATCAGGTCGGCAAGGCCAAGGGCAAGCTTGCGGCGGCGGTGGATTACTACCGCCCCGAGCGCGAGGCGCAGGTGCTGCGCATGGTGGTGGACCGCAACGAGGGCCCGCTCAGCGACGAAGTGCTGGTGCACGTCTACCGCGAAATCATGTCGGCGTGCCTGGCTCAGCAGGAGCCGCTGAAGATCGGTTATCTCGGCCCGGAAGGCACCTTCAGCCAGCAGGCGGTGCTCAAGCATTTCGGCCGCTCGGCGGTGGGCTTGCCGATGGCGACCATCGAAGAGGTGTTCCAGGAAGTGGAAGCAGGCAACGCCGACTTCGGCGTGGTGCCGGTGGAAAATTCGGGGCAGGGCACCATCCAGGTCACCCTGGACATGTTCCTGACCTCCAACCTGAAAATCTGCGGGGAAGTCGAGCTGCGCGTGCATCAATACCTGCTCTCGCGCAACGGCCGGCTGGAAGATATTGAACGCATCTACGCGCATTCGCAGTCGTTCGCGCAGACCGCGGGTTGGTTGCGCTCGCATTTGCCCAAGGTGGAAAAGATCGCAGTGTCCAGCAACGCCGAAGGCGCACGCCGCGCACGCAATGCTGAAGATGCCGCGGCCATCGGCGGCGAAAGCGCAGCGCATGTGTATGGCTTGAAGAAAGTCATCATGAAGTCGATCGAGGACGACGACGACAACACCACGCGCTTCCTGGTGATCGGGCGGCAGATCTTTCCTTCGTCCGGGCACGACCGCACGTCGGTGCTGGTGTTCATTCACGACAAGCCGGGCGCGTTGTTCGACGTGCTCAGCCCGTTCGCACGCCATGGCATCAGCATGAACCGCATCGAATCGCGGCCCTCGCATCAGGCCAAGTGGGAATATGGCTTCTTCATCGATCTGATCGGCCATGTCGAAGACGATGCGATGAAGCAGGCGCTGGCCGAACTGAAAGCGCACTCGGCGCAGATCAAGGTGCTGGGTTCGTATCCGGTGGCCATTCCCTGAGCATCGAGGCTCGATACGACAATCCATGCCGGCGCGCCGCGACCTTGTATTGACGGCAGCGCCGCACCCTTCTTCAAGCGCATCGTCGGCGTTGGCGATGCCGCAGCCATCGGATTACATGCATGAGCAGCAGCACGCACCACTGGATTGCCCGACGCGGCACCGCACTGCAGGGCAGCCTGGCCATTCCGGGCGATAAGTCGGTTTCGCACCGCGCGGTCATGTTCGCCGCGCTCGCCGACGGCGTTTCGCAGATCGATGGGTTTCTTGAAGGCGAAGACACGCGCTCTACCGCCGCCATTTTCGCCAAGCTGGGCGTGCGCATCGAAACGCCGTCGGCGTCGCAGCGCATCGTGCACGGTGTGGGTGTGGAGGGTCTGCAGGCGCCGACCGAGGTGCTGGATTGCGGCAATGCCGGCACCGGGATGCGTCTGTTGGCCGGCCTGTTGGCTGCGCAGCGCTTCGACAGCGTATTGGTGGGCGATGCGTCGTTATCCAAGCGTCCGATGCGGCGCGTGACCGGCCCGCTGGCGCAGATGGGCGCGCGGATCGAGACGCAGGACGACGGCACGCCGCCATTGCACGTGCACGGTGGGCAGGCGCTGCACGGCATCGATTTCGTCTCGCCGGTTGCCAGTGCGCAGGTCAAGTCTGCGGTGCTGCTGGCTGGTCTCTATGCGCAGGGCGAGACCTCGGTGACCGAGCCGCATCCCACCCGCGACTACACCGAGCGCATGCTGTCGGCGTTCGGCGTGGAGATCGATTTTTCGCCTGGCAAGGCCCGTCTGCGCGGTGGACAGCGTCTGCGCGCGACCGATATCGCAGTACCTGCAGATTTTTCGTCGGCTGCGTTCTTCATCGTCGCGGCCAGCATCGTTCCCGGCTCGGAAGTGGTGCTGCGCGCGGTCGGATTGAATCCACGCCGCACCGGGTTACTGGCCGCGTTGCGCCTGATGGGCGCGGAGATTGGCGAAGAGAACCATGCCGAACACGGCGGTGAGCCAGTCGCCGATCTGCGCGTGCGTTACGCGCCATTGCGCGGTGCGCAGATTCCCGAAGCGCTGGTGCCGGACATGATCGACGAGTTCCCGGCCTTGTTCGTGGCTGCCGCTGCAGCGAGCGGGCAGACCGTGGTGACCGGCGCCGCCGAATTGCGGGTCAAGGAGTCCGATCGCTTGGCGGCGATGGCCACCGGCCTGCGCACGCTTGGCGTACAGGTCGACGAAACGCCGGATGGTGCCACCATCCATGGCGGCAGCATCGGCAGCGGCGTGATCGAAAGTCATGGCGACCATCGCATTGCCATGGCGTTCGCCATTGCCGGCCAGCTATCCACGGGCCAGGTGCAGGTGAACGACGTGGCGAATGTGGCGACCTCGTTCCCGGGCTTCGACTCCCTGGCACAGGACGCCGGATTCGGGCTGGAAACTGCCGTGCATCGGTAACGCGTCTGTTCGCCGACGAGTGGCTTGGACTTTACAGGGTGCGGAAGGCTGGCCCTAAGACTGCGGCCGTTCGCGAGTCTGGCAAATGACAGGCCTGTCGTAGTTTCCACTGCACGGTGGATGTGCGGGCTTTCTGCATCCCCCTTCGACGGCGGGCTTGCTGGTAGACGCGATCCTGATGCGAAATCAAGATCCCCGTTGATTTGCAGGGAAACGCGTACCTGTCGGCGTAATGCGCAGAAGGTTCTGCCAGCGAGTCAGGAGTCAAACGACGCGCCGCGACATCGCCACCGTTGAGGCAAAGAGCCGCAGCGCCGAGCAAGTCCTCAACGCTGCGCGGTGAACTCCACCGGCACCTGCACGCTGCTCACCACCGCATGGCCGTCGCGCGTGGCGGGCTCGAAGCGCCACCGACGCAAGCTCTCCAGGACCGCTGCATCCAGTCGCGGATCATCACTCCCGCTTCGGTCGACGATGGTCACATCGCTCACCCGGCCCTGCACATCCAGTTGCAAACGGGCGGTGCGGCTGCCCTGGATGCCGGCATGCGCCACCGCGGCCGGGTAGTTCGGCATCGCGTTGCCCGGAAGCGGCTTGGCCTCGACGCTGCTGAGGGCTGGGCGAGCAGGCTGGTGCCCCACCATCGTCATCGCGCGCGGGCCGTCGGTCGTCGGCAGGATCTGCCGACTTTCCGCCGGCAGCGGCCGCGTATCGGGAGCGAATGACTCATCGCTGTGGCGTGCCCACCACCAGCTGGGTACCACGATGAGCAGCGCCACCAACGTTGCCCACATCCAGGGCGAAGCGCCGTCGCTGACCACGTTCTGCTGCCGCTCCTCGGGCCGCCGGCCGTGTTGCGGCAACGACGACGGGTGAGCGGATGAAGGATTCGAAGTGACGGACATGGCCGGCCTCCTGGCGCATCTGGGGATGACGGGACCAGTCTGGTTGGCGGTACCTGAGGGAGAGCTAAGGCGGCCGGTGTAGGAAGCGCTAGGGAAGGTCTGAACAACGAGACCTGACAGGGCGGAAGGTGGCGTCGTTCCGAAGAGTGGCTTTTGGAACTTCGGAATTTCGCCATTTCTGGCGCTTTCCGCGGGAATTTCCCGGTTCACAGACGCACGCTCCCCATCGCCGG